>JAICZD010000109.1 GCA_025933855.1 Modestobacter sp.
CCCGGCCACACCTCGGCCGGCCCGGCGGCCGTCGCGGTTGCTGCGGTGGCGGGCACCGACCGGGCGGGCACGGCAGCGGCGGGCGGGGCAGCGGCCGGCCGGGCCACCCCGGGGGACCGGGGCGGCCCCGCGGCGGGCGCGGCGGTCGGGCCGGCGGTGGGTGGAGTCACGTTCCGCATCGTGCCCGCCCGCTGTCGCCCTCGCACCGGCCGCGTCGCCGACACTCCCGGCGGGTTGGTTGGATGGCTCCCGTGGACAGTGAAGCGGTCGTCGAGATCCGCGGTGTCGACGTCGTCCGGGGCTCGGCGTACCTGCTGCGCGGCGTCGACTGGACCGTGCGGGCCGACGAGCGCTGGGTCCTGCTGGGCCCCAACGGGGCGGGCAAGACGACGCTGCTGCAACTGGCCTCCGCGCAGATGCACCCGACCGCGGGGGAGGTGCAGCTGCTGGGGGAGACCCTCGGGGCGGTCGACGTGTTCGAGCTGCGGCCCCGCATCGGGCTCACCAGCGCGGCGCTGGCCCAGCGGATCAGCTCCGGCGAGCGGGTCGGCGACGTGGTGGTGAGCGCGGGCTACGCCGTCCTGGGCCGGTGGCGGGAGCGCTACGACGTCGACGACCTCACCCGGGCGGCCCTGCTCATGCAGCAGTGGGGGGTGGCCCCGATGGCGCACCGGCCGTTCGGCACCCTCAGCGAGGGGGAGCGCAAGCGCACCCAGATCGCCCGGGCGCTGATGACCGATCCGGAGCTGCTGCTGCTCGACGAGCCGGGTGCCGGGCTGGACCTGGGTGGCCGGGAGGACCTGGTCACCCGGCTGGCGGAGCTCGCCGGCGACGACTCCGCACCGGCGCAGGTGCTGGTCACCCACCACGTCGAGGAGATCCCGCCGGGCTACACCCACGCGCTGCTGCTGCTGGAGGGCGCCGTGCTCGCCGCCGGTGAGGTCGGCGACGTGCTCACCGCGCCGCTCCTCTCGGTGGCCTTCGGGCTCCCGCTGCAGGTCCAGCGCGACGACGGGCGGTTCACCGCCCGTCGCTCGGCCTGAACCGCCCGGTGACCGGCCGGCCGGGGCTGCAGCTGCCCCCAGCCCCGGTGGCGCCGGCGCGGGCTCCCCTCCGGCTCCGCTGGCCCACCGTGCTGCTGCTGGCCGGTCTGGCCGTGCAGCTGGCGCCGCTGCTGCTGCCCCTGGTGCTGACCCAGGACGGGCCCGCGCACGTCGACGGGGCCTGGGTGCTGCTGCACCACGGCGACGACAGCCCGCTGGGTGAGCTGCTGCGTCGCCACTACGCGGTCGACCTCAGCCCGGTGCCCAACATGCTCACCACCCTGCTGCTCGCGCTGCTGCTGACCGTGCTGAGCGCCGATGCGGCCGAGAAGGTGGTGGTCGCCGGCTTCGTCCTCCTGCTGGTGGCCGGCCTGCGCTACGCGCTGCGCGGGGTGGACCGGCGGGCGGGCTGGCTGGCCGTCGCCGCGCTGCCGCTGGCCGGCGGCCAGCTGGTCGCCTACGGGTTCTACAACTTCTGCTGGGGTGTGGCCCTGTCGCTGTTCGTGCTGGGCCTCGCCCTGCGCCGGCGGACCGGCTGGCCCGTCGCCTCCACCTGCGGCCTGGCGCTGCTGCTGGTGCTGACCTGGTCCGCGCACCTGCTCCCGTGGCTGATGGCCGCGGTCGTGCTGGGTGGCCTCGCGGGCGCCCGGTCGGTCGCCGCGGTCCGGTCGGGGGTGCCGCCGGTGCGCGCCGCCGCGCGCCACCTGATCGCCCCGTCGCTGGCGCTGCTGCCGACCGTGGCGCTGAGTGCCGGGTACGTGCTGCGGGGCGACAGCGAACCCGGATCGCCGGCCGGCGGCCCGAGCTGGGCGCGGGTCGCGTGGCTGCTCACCCAGTACCGGCCGCTGGCGGTGGGCAGCTGGCTGGAGCTGGCCCCGGCGCTCGTCGTGGCGACCGTGCTGGGCTGGCTGGGCCTCACCGCGCTGCGCCGGCGGCCGGCCGGTCCGATCGCGCGGTCCGTCGCCCCGGTTCCGCCGTCCGCCGGCCGGACGGCACCGGACGCCGACCCGGCCGGGGTCCGCTCCGACCGGCTGGTGCTCGGCTCGGCCGCGCTGCTGGCCGCCGCCGTCCTCCTGCTGTGCCCCGCCCGGCTGGGCGAGGACTACGGGTTCCTGCCCGACCGGCTGTCCTGGTTCCCACCCCTGCTGCTGGTGCTGTTCAGCGCGACCCGCCCGCCGGACCGCGCGGCGCTGCGGCGGGCGGCCGCCGCGGCCCTGGTGCTGGCCGCCACCGCGCTGGTGATCGTCCGGCTGCCCACCCAGCTGCGGGACCAGCGGGACGCCGCGGAGCTGATGTCGGTGGCCGCGGACATCCCGCCGGGCGCGACCTTCGCGGTGCTCCGGTTCAGCGGGCACGCCGCGGCGCTGGCCCCGCTGCCGGGGGGGCCCGACCCGCTGCGGCACCTCTCCAGCCGGCTGGCCGTCCGCGCGCAGGGGGTGGACGTCGGCCACTACGAGGGCATCTACCCCTACTTCCAGGTCCGGTTCACCGACGGGGCGGCGCTGCGGCACGCCCTGGACCCGGGGCTGGACGGCCTGGACGCGGTGCCACCCTGGGTGCATCTGCCGGCCGTGGCGGGTCAGCTGGACTACGTGGTCGTGGTGGGTCTGGACCGCGCCCAGGGGTGGGTGCGACACGCCGAGCGGACCACCCGGGTGCTGGCCGATCTGCGCGCCGGATACGACGAGGTGGCCCGCTCCGGTCCGTCCGGGTACGTCACGGTGTGGAGGTTGCGGAATTCACCGGGCGGGTAACCTGCGTTGAGGGCGTGTCGCCCCGTCGACACGCCATGTTGTCCTACGTCCTGCGGCCGCAAGCCCCGTGGCCGCCGACGCCGCTGCGTCCGGCTGCCCGCCGGCCGTGCCAGACCGCTTCTTGGAGAGCCCGTGCCCTCAACCGTCCCCGTCCCGGACGTCGTCGTGATCGGAGCCGGCCCGGCCGGCCTCACCGCGGCCCACCAGCTGACGCGCCGTGGCCTGCCGGTGACGGTGGTGGAGGCCGACCAGGTGGTGGGCGGCATCAGCCGCACCGTCGAGCGCGAAGGCTGGCGCTTCGACATCGGCGGCCACCGCTTCTTCACCAAGGTGCCGGCCGTGGAGACCTGGTGGCACGAGGTGCTCGACGACGACGAGTTCCTGGCCCGGCCCCGGATGTCGCGCATCCTCTACGCCGGCACGCTGTTCGACTACCCGCTCAAGCCGATGAACGCGCTGCGCAACCTCGGGCTGGTGGAGGCGGTGCGCTGCGTGGGCTCCTACGTCAAGGCGCAGGTGCGCCCGCCCAAGGACCAGTCGCACTTCGAGGGCTGGGTCTCCGCCCGGTTCGGCCGCCGGCTGTACGAGATGTTCTTCAAGACCTACACCGAGAAGGTGTGGGGGATCCCGGCCACCGAGATCCAGGCCGACTGGGCCGCCCAGCGGATCAAGAACCTCTCCCTCGGGACGGCGATCTGGCACGCGCTGTTCCCCGGCAAGGACCAGACCACGGTCACCACGCTGATCGACAAGTTCCAGTACCCGAAGACCGGCCCGGGGCTGATGTGGGAGCGGGCCACCGAGCAGGTCCGCGCCGCCGGCGGCGTCGTGCGCATGAACACCGCGGTCACCCGCCTGCACCGCGAGGACCGCGGCGTGGTCGCCGTCGAGGTGCAGCCCACCGGCGGCGAGCGGGGGACCGGCACGGAGCAGCTGCCGGCCGACGAGGTCATCAGCTCCATGCCGCTGCCCGAGCTGGTGCTCGCGATGGACCCCCCGGCCCCCGGGCACGTGCAGGACGCCGCCCGGGCGCTGTCCCACCGCGACTTCCTCACCGTGGCGCTGGTGGTGCCGGAGTCGGCCGGGTTCCCCGACAACTGGATCTACGTCCACTCACCCGAGGCCCGGGTCGGCCGGGTGCAGAACTTCGGCAGCTGGTCGCCCTACCTGGTCAAGGACGGGCGCACCTGCCTGGGTCTGGAGTACTTCGTCGACGAGGGCGACGACCTGTGGGAGTCCAGCGACGACGACCTGATCGCGCTGGCCACCAAGGAGCTGGACCTGCTCGGGCTGGTCGAGGCCGGTGCGGTGGAGCGCGGGTACGTCGTGCGGATGCCGAAGGCCTACCCCGTCTACGACGAGGGGTACGACCGCCAGGTCGACATCATCCGGACGTGGCTGGCCGAGGCGACGCCGAACGTGCACCCGGTCGGCCGCAACGGGATGCACCGCTACAACAACGCCGACCACTCCATGGTGACAGCGATGCTGACCGTCGAGAACATCGTCGATGGCACGTCCCACGACGTGTGGGCGGTCAACGTGGAGGAGGACTACCACGAGGAGGCGACCGGCGACGCCGCCGCCGGCGGGTCCGGCGCTGCCACGGCGGCGCTGCCCCGGGGTGGCGCCGCCGTGGGCACCGGTCGCTCGGCTCCCGTCCGGCCGCGCCGGGCCGCCGATGCTGCCTGAGGCCACCGCGGCCTCGCCGCGCCCCTCTGCTCACCCCGAACCCGCCGCACCGGAGGGTCCGGGGACCGCCACCCGCGGCGGACGTCGATGGCCGGTGCCGCTCGCCGTCGGCGCAGTTCTCCTCACCGGCGTCGTGTTGCGTTTCGTCGCGCCACCGGACCTGTGGCTGGACGAGGCGCAGAGCGTGGCCATCGCCCGGCTCGGGCTGCCGGACCTGTTCCAGGGCCTCCGGGAGGACGGCGCCCCGCCGCTGTACTACCTGCTGCTGGACGCGTGGATGGCGCTGTTCGGGGACAGCGCGTTCGCCGTCCGGGCGCTGTCGGGCGTGCTGAGCGTGCTGGCGCTGCCGTTGGCGTGGGTGCTCGGCCGCCGGCTGGCGGGCCGCCGGGGCGGCCTGGCCCTGGTGCTGCTGCTGGCCAGCTCGCCGTTCGCCATCCGGTACGGCAGCGAGACACGGATGTACTCCCTCGTCGTGCTGCTGGTGCTGGCCGGGGGGTGCGCGGTCCACTGGGCGGTGCGCACCCGCGGTGCGGCACCCGTCGTGGCCGTGGGGCTGGTGGCCGCCGCGCTGCTGCTCACCCACTACTGGTCGTTCTTCCTGCTGACGGCCGTGGGCCTGGCCTGCCTGGTCGGTGTCCGCCAGCACCGACCGGGCGCGCTCCGCGTGCTGGCCGGCCTGGTCCTCGGTGGCCTCGGGTTCCTGCCCTGGCTGCCGAGCCTCCGGGTCCAGCTGGCGCACACCGGAACCCCGTGGGCGGAGGCCGGTGGCCTGTCCTCGGTCACCACCGCGCTGGGTTCGTGGCAGGGCGGCGGCGGCGCTCCCGCGGTCCTCCTGGGCGATGCGCTGTTCTGCCTGGTGGTGCTGGCACTGGTGGCCGTGCCGGCGGGAACCGGGGGATCGCGGGTGGTCCGGCTGGGGTTGTCCCGGAGCTGGACCCGGTGGTGCCTGCTCGCCACCTCGGCGGGCACGCTGGTCGTCGCCGGCGTCGCCAGCCTGCTCACCGACAGCGCGGTGGGAGGGCGCTACAGCAGCGTCGCCTTCCCCTCCTTCCTGGCCCTGGTCGCGGCCGGGCTCGCCGTCCTGCCGGGAAAGCGGGCGTATGCCGCGGTGCTCGTCGTGCTCGTGCTGCTCGGGCTGGGCGTGGCCGTGGGGCACGTCCGGACGCCGCGCACCCAGGGCGGTGAGGTGGCCGAGGCCCTGGAGCGCGCCGCCCCCGGCGACACGGTGGCCTTCTGCCCCGACCAGCTGGGCCCGGCGGTGAGCCGGCTGGCTCCCCCCGGTCTGGACCTGGTCGTCTACCCCGACCTCCGGCCGACCGGGCGGGTCGACTGGACCGACTACGCCGAGCGCAACGGGTCCGCCGATCCTGCCCGGGTGGCCGCCGCGCTGGCCGGCCGGGCCGGAGGGCACGCCATCTGGGTGGTCACCGGCAACGGCTACCGGGTCCCCTCCGACAGCGACTGCCGCGACCTGCGGGTGGCCCTGGCGGCGCTGCGCGGGGAACCGGAGCTCGTCGTCGGACTGAAGGCGAACGTGGTCGAGGGCATGCGCCTGGACCGGTTCCCCGCTCCCTGACCCGGCCGCTGGTTAGGGTGCGGTGGACGACGACGTCCCAGCACCGACAGGAGTTCCCATGGCAGCGCCGGAGTTCGTCACCCTCGAGGTCGAGGACGGGGTGGGCACCATCCGCCTCAATCGGCCGAAGATCAACGCGATCAACGAGCAGCTGTACTGGGAGGTGCGCGCCGCCGCCCAGGAGGCCGGCAAGAACGCCGACGTCCGGGCCGTCGTGCTGTACGGCGGGGAGCGGGTCTTCGCCGTCGGCGCGGACATCAAGGCGATGTCCCAGCTCACCGGCTCCAGCATGGTGGCCTGGGGCCGGGAGCTGACCGCCTCGTTCAGCGCGGTGGCCGCCATCCCGAAGCCGGTCATCGCCGCCATCACCGGCTACGCGCTGGGTGGCGGGTACGAGCTGGCGCTCTGCGCCGACTTCCGGGTGATGGGCAACGGGGCGAAGGTCGGCCAGCCCGAGATCCAGCTCGGCGTCATCCCGGGTGCCGGCGGTACCCAGCGGCTGGTGCGGCTGGTCGGGCCGGCGAAGGCCAAGGACCTCGTCTTCACCGGTCGGCACGTCGGTGCCGAGGAGGCGCTGGAGATGGGGCTGGCCGACGCGGTGGTACCCGACGACGAGGTCTATGCCACCGCGGTGGCGATGGCCCGCAAGTTCGCCGCCGGCCCGCCGCTGGCGCTGGCCGCGGCGAAACAGGCGATCGACACCGGCGGCGACGGCGACCTCGCCTCGGGGCTGGCCCTGGAGAGCCGGCTGTTCGCTCAGCTCTTCGACACCGAGGACCAGAAGGTCGGCATGCAGTCGTTCCTCGAGCACGGCCCCGGCAAGGCGACCTTCGTCGGCCGCTGAGCCGGTCGGCCGGCTGGCGAGCATGACCGGGACCGCACCCGACATCGACCGTTCCGACCCCGACCGGCGCGCCTGGCTGGAGCGGGCGGTGGGGCTGGTGGAGGCCGACGCGCTGCGCAGCGCCGACACCCACCTGCTGGTGTTCCCCCTGCCGCCGCAGTGGGGGATCGAGCTCTACCTCAAGGACGAGTCCACCCACCCCACCGGCAGCCTCAAGCACCGGCTGGCCCGGTCGCTGTTCCTGTACGCGCTGTGCTCGGGGCAGATCACCGAGGGCAGCACGGTCGTGGAGGCCTCCAGCGGGTCGACGGCGGTCAGCGAGGCGTACTTCGCCCGGATGCTGGGTCTGCCGTTCGTCGCGGTGATGCCCGCCTCGACCAGCCCGGAGAAGATCGCGCTGATCGAGTTCCACGGCGGCCGGTGCCACCTGGTCGCCGATCCCTGGACCGTCTACGACGAGGCCCGGCGGATCGCCTCAGAGTCCGGGGGCCACTACCTGGACCAGTTCACCAACGCCGAGCGGGCCACCGACTGGCGCGGCAACAACAACATCGCCGAGTCGATCTTCGAGCAGCTGGGCCGCGAACCGCATCCCGTACCGGAGTGGGTGGTCGTCGGCGCCGGTACCGGCGGCACCAGCGCGACGATCGGCCGTTACCTGCGCTACCGGCGGATGCCCACCCGGCTGGCGGTGGTCGACCCGGAGGGATCGGCCTTCTTCCCGGGCTGGCGGGACGGCGACCCGGCCGCGGCCGGTCGGGCCTCCCGCATCGAGGGCATCGGGCGGCCGCGGGTCGAGCCCTCCTTCGTCCCGACGATCGTGGACCGGATGGCGTGCGTCCCGGACGCCGCCTCGCTGGCGGCCATGCGGCACCTGGAGCGGATGACCGGACGGCGGGCCGGGGGCTCGACCGGCACCAACCTGTGGGGGGCGTTCGGGCTGGTCGCCGAGATGCTCGCCGCCGGGCGCACCGGGAGCGTGGTGACGCTGCTGTGCGACGGCGGGGAGCGCTACGCCCACACCTACTACTCCGATCCCTGGGTGGCCGGGCAGGGCCTGGACCTCGCCCCGTACACCGCCACGCTGCAGCAGTTCCAGCGGACGGGGGAATGGCGGCCGCCGTCGGAGCCCCCCGGCCCGCCGTGAGCGGAGTGCCCCGGGCCGCCCGCCCGAGGTTCGTTACCGGGCAGTAACCTCGATGATCGGTAGCAGTGCGGGCTCCGGTGCCCGCCCCCTCGAACCACCGCGGAGGTTGGTCTGACGATGAACATCGTCGTTCTGGTCAAGCAGGTCCCGGACTCCGGCAGCGAGCGGCGGCTGGACCCGTCGGACAACACGGTCGCGCGGGCGACCGCGGACAACGTGATCAACGAGATGGACGAGTACGCGATCGAGGAGGCGTTGACGGTCAAGGAGGCCGCCGGCGGTGAGGTGACCGTGCTGACGGTGGGGCCGGACACCGCGACCGACGCGATCCGCAAGGCGCTGTCGATGGGTGCGGACAAGGCGGTGCACGTGTCGGATCCGGCGATCCACGGGGCGTGCGCGGTGCAGACCTCGGCGATCCTGGCCGCGGCGCTGGGCCGGCTGGACTACGACCTGGTGCTGTGCGGGGCGGAGTCCACCGACGGGCAGGTGTCGGTGATGCCGGCGCTGCTGGCCGAGCGGCTGGGCATTGCGCAGCTGTCCGGTGCCCGCAAGCTGACCGTGCAGGGTTCGGTGGTGCGGGTGGAGCGGCAGACCGACGGCGGCTTCTGGCAGCTGGAGGCGTCGCTGCCGGCGATCGTGTCCACCTGGGACACCATCAACGAGCCGCGCTATCCCTCGTTCAAGGGGATCATGGCGGCGAAGAAGAAGCCGGTGCAGACCCTGACGCTGGCCGACCTGGGCATCGAGGCGTCGGCGGTGGGGCTGGGCACGGCGACCAGCCAGGTGCTGGACTTCGCCGGCCGCCCGCCCAAGGGGCAGGGTGTGAAGGTTTCCGACGAGGGTGACGGCGCGGACAAGCTCGTGGACTACCTCGTCTCCCAGAAGATCGTCTGAGTCCGGCCCGGCTCCCGGCTGCCGACCCATTTTCTCGAACAGGAGATTCATTCCATGGCACAGGTCCTGGTCCCCGTCGAGTTCGACCCCGCCGGCACCGGCGTGCGCAAGACCACGCTGGAGGCGCTGACCGCCGCCCGCGCCCTCGGCGAGCCCGCCGCGGTGGTGCTCGGTGCGCCCGGCGCCGCGGCCGGGGTGCGGGACATCCTGGCCGAGTACGGCGCGGGCACGGTGTACGTCGCGGAGTCCCCGGATCTGGAGGACTACCTGGTCGCCCCCAAGGCCGAGGTGCTGGCCCGGCTGGTCGCCGAGAAGTCCCCGGCCGCGGTGGTCATCCCCTCCTCGCCGGAGGGCAAGGAGATCGCCGGCCGGCTGGCGATCAAGACCGGCTCGGGTTTCCTGACCGACGTCACCGAGATCGCCGGCGACGGCACCGCCACCCAGGTGGCGTTCGCCGGGTCGACCGTGGTGCACGCCAGGGTGACCGTGGGAACGCCGATCTACACGCTGCGCGGCAACTCCGTCACCCCCGAGCCCGCCCCGGCCGCCGCGGTCGAGGAGACGGTGCCGGTCGCCGTCTCCGACGCGGCGAAGGCCACCCGGGTGACCGACCGGGTGGTGGAGCAGAAGTCCTCCCGCCCGGAGCTGACCGAGGCCTCCATCGTGGTCTCCGGCGGCCGCGGGGTGGCCTCGGCGGAGAACTTCTCGCTCATCCAGGCCCTCGCCGACTCCCTCCGCGCCGCGGTGGGCGCGTCGCGGGCGGCGGTGGACTCCGGCTTCTACCCGCACACCTTCCAGGTCGGGCAGACCGGCAAGACCGTGTCCCCGCAGCTCTACATCGCGGTGGGCATCTCCGGGGCGATCCAGCACCGGGCCGGCATGCAGACCAGCAAGACCATCGTGGCGATCAACAAGGACCCCGAGGCGCCGATCTTCGAACTCGCCGACTTCGGCGTGGTCGGCGACCTGAACACCGTCGTCCCCGCCGCGACCCAGCAGATCACCGCCGCTGCCAGTTGACCGCGCGGCCGCACGGCAGGTCGCCGTACCACCGGCGGCCTGCCCGTCCGTGCTGCCCATCCCACGCTCCCGAGGAGACGTCATGACCGCTGCTCCGCCGCTCCAGGTGCCCGAGACCGGCGCACCACCCGTTGATGTCACCGGGCTCACCGTGGGGGTCGTGGGAGGAACCGGCCCCCAGGGCCGCGGCCTCGCCGTGCGCCTGGCGGCCGCCGGCCAACGTGTCATCCTGGGTTCCCGGGACGCCGACCGAGCTGCGGAGGTCGCCACCGCCGTGGCCGGACGCGCGGAGGAGGCTTCCG
>JAICZD010000256.1 GCA_025933855.1 Modestobacter sp.
GCAGGGGCCCGCCGCGAGCGTGCGAGTGGCGGGGGGCAGAGGGGTCCTTCTACTGCAGGGGCCCGCGAGCGTGCGAGTGGTGGGGTATCGGCCCCGTCCCGAGGCTCACCCGAGCTTGCGAGGGAGTAGGAGGACGGGGTCCTTTTTCAGCGGGACGCGGTGCGCAGGTAGGTGCGGACCGCCAGCGGCACGAAGACCACCAGCAGCACGACGACCCAGAACAGCACGTAGATGACCGGGTGCTGCATCGACCAGGCGGTGGACGTCTCCAGCGACGGCGCGGTGTTGCCGAACAACTGCCGGGCGGCCTGGACCACCGCCGACACCGGGTTCCAGTCGGCGATCACCTTCAGCACCGTCGGGAAGTTGTTGGTCGGCACGAAGGTGTTGGCGATGAACGTCAGCGGGAAGATCACGATGAAGCTGGCGTTGTTCACCACCTCCGGCGTGCGCACCAGCAGCCCGACCAGAGCCATCACCCAGGAGATGGCGAAGGCGAACAGCAGCAGCAGGACGAACCCGGTCAGCGCTTCCCCCACCGAGGAGTGGATGCGCCACCCCACCGCCAGGCCGGTCAGCGCCATCACCACGATGGTCAGCACGTTGAGGCCCAGGTCGGCGAGCGTGCGGCCGACCAGCACCGCCGAGCGCGCCATCGGCAGCGACCGGAACCTGTCGATCAGCCCCTTCTGCAGGTCGTCGGCGATGCTGGCGCCGGTGATGGTGCTGCCGAAGACGACCGTCTGGGCGAAGATCCCCGGGAGCAGGAACTCCGCGTAGTCGATGCCCTCGATCGGGATCGCGCTGCCGAAGACGTAGCGGAACAGCAGCACGAACATGATCGGCGACAGGGTGGCGAACACGATCAGGTCGGGCACCCGCTTGACCTTGATCATGTTGCGCCGGGTGATGGTCAGGCTGTCGGCGACGGCGGTGGACATGGTCGCGGTCGTCATCGGGCTGCACCTCCGGCAACGGCCGGCGTCCGGCCCGCTGCGTCGACGGGCGGGTTCTCGGGCTCGGCCTCCGCAGCGGCGTGCCCGGTCAGGGTGAGGAAGACGTCGTCCAGATCGGGCCGGCGCAGCCCGACGTCCAGCACGCTGGCTCCGACGTCCTCCAGCCGGCGCAGCGCCTCGGCCAGCGTGGCCGCGCCGCCGGTGACCGGCAGCGTCAGCCGGCGGGTCTGCTCGTCGAGCCGGGGCACGCTGAGGCCCAGCGGCCGGAGGGCCTCCGCCGCCAGCACCAGATCCTCGGCCGAGCCGACGGTGAGCTCCAGGCGCTCGCCGCCGACCTGGGCCTTCAGCTCGTCGCCCGTGCCGCGGGCGATCACCCGGCCGCGGTCGATGACCACCATCCGGTCGGCCAGCCGGTCGGCCTCTTCCAGGTACTGGGTGGTGAGCAGGATCGTCGTCCCGTCGCTGACCAGGTCGGCGATGAATTCCCACATGCCGAGGCGGCTACGCGGGTCGAGCCCGGTGGTCGGCTCGTCGAGGAACAGCACCGGGGGCCGGGCGATCAGCGAGGCGGCGATGTCCAGCCGGCGGCGCATGCCGCCGGAGTAGGTCTTCGCCGGGCGGCGGGCGGCATCGGTGAGGTCGAAGCGCTCCAGCAGCTGGCCGGCGCGGGCCCGGGCCTCCCGCTTGCCCAACCGGTAGAGCCGGCCGACCATCTCCAGGTTCTCCTGCCCGGTCAAGTACTCGTCGACCGCCGCGTACTGACCGGTCAGGCCGATCCTGGCCCGCACCTCGGCCGCCTGGTGGACGACGTCGAGGCCGACCACCTCGGCGCGGCCGGCATCGGGCGGCAGCAGCGTGCTCAGGATACGGACGACCGTCGTCTTGCCGGCACCGTTGGGGCCGAGCAGGCCGAGCACGGTGCCCTCGGCCACGGTGAGGTCGACCCCGTCGAGGGCGGTCTGCTCACCGAACCGCTTGACGAGGCCCTCGACGACGATCGCGTTGGTCATGGCGGGCACGCTAGGCCTCCCCACCGACAGTTCCGAACCGTTTTCCCGGCCGTCGCGATGCAGCATCTGCACGTCCCTCTCCGTCCGCGCCGCATCGGTGCAGCGCGTCGACCAACCAGACCGGCGCCGGCCGCAGAACTCATCGGTGCCGGCCCGGGACGGCGGCGCGTTCCTCAGCCGGAGAGCAGGGCGTAGCCGGCGCGGGACAGCGCACCGGTCACCTCGGCGGCGTGGTCGGGTCCGCGGGTCTCCAGGACGACGCCAACCTCCACCTCCCCCAGGTCCAGGCGCGCCGTCGTCCGCTCGTGCTCGACGGACAGCACGTTCGCCGACAACCCGGCCAGCAGCGCCAGCAGCGCGGCGAGCGACCCGGGCCGGTCGGTGATCAGGACCCGCAGGGACAGGTACCGGCCGGCGGCGGCCATGCCGTGCTGGACGACCTTCAGCAGCAGCACCGGGTCGATGTTGCCCCCGGAGACGATGGCGACGACCGGCGGCGCGAAGGCCGTGGGGTCGGCCAGCACCGCGGCGACCGCGGCCACGCCGGCCGGCTCGACGACGAGCTTCGCCCGTTCCAGGCAGAACAGCAGTGCCCGGGACAGGTCCTCCTCGCTGACGGTGCGGACCTCGTCCACCAGGCCGGCGACGTGCGCCAGCGTCAGGTCACCGGGAGCGGCGACGGCGATCCCGTCGGCCATGGTCGACATCGCGGGGAGGGCGACGGGGTGCCCGGCCGCCAGGGAAGCCGGAAAGGCCGCCGCGGCGGCGGCCTGCACGGCGACCACCCGCACGTCCGGACGGCGGGCCTTCACCGCTGCGGCGACCCCGGAGACGAGCCCGCCCCCGCCGGTGCAGACCACGACGGTGGCGACGTCCGGGCACTGCTCCAGCACCTCCAGCCCGACCGTGCCCTGCCCGGCGATCACGTCGCGGTGGTCGAAGGGGTGGATGAACACCGAGCCCGTCTCCGCGGCGAACGCGATCGCCTCGGTGAGCGCCTCGGTGAGCGTCGGCCCGCCCAGCCGGACGGTGGCGCCGTACCCGCGGGTCGCGGCGACCTTGGGCAGCGGCGCGCTCTCGGGCATGAACACCGTCGCCTCGGCGCCCAGCTGCCGCGCCGCCAGCGCCACCCCCTGGGCGTGGTTGCCGGCGCTCGCCGCCACCACGCCGCGGGCGCGCTCGGCGTCGGTCAGCCGGGCGATCCGGGTGTAGGCGCCGCGGATCTTGAACGAGCCGGCCCGCTGCAGGTTCTCGCACTTGAGGAAGACCGGCCCGCCGACCCGGTCGGCCAGCCCCCGGGAGTGCTCCATGGGGGTCCGGCGGACGACGCCGGCCAGCAGCCGCGCGGCCGACTCGACGTCGGCGCCGCTGACCAGGGGGATGGACATGCCGCGATCATCGCAGGGGTCACGCTGGGCGGCGAACCCCTCGCCGGGGCCCGGAGGGTCCCCGCCGAGGACACCGGAGCGGCTCTCCGCGACGACGGCGGTAATGGACCCGCGGTGCCGTACGGAGGACGACACGGGGCACAGCCGTCGTACCGTGGTCGAGGTGACGGACGCCGCACCGCTGGGGACCGGACCGTCCCCGACCGCCCCCGCTCCCACGACCCTCGGCGCGCTCCGCGACAGCGGTGCCACCTTCCGGCCGGTCAAGGCCGAGATCCGCGCGAACCTGCTGGCCCGGCTGGCGGCCGGCGAGCCCACCCTGCCCGGCATCGTCGGGTTCGAGGACACGGTGCTGCCGGAGCTGGAGCGGGCGCTGATCGCCGGGCACGACCTGGTGCTGCTCGGCGAGCGCGGCCAGGGCAAGACCCGGGTGATCCGCACCCTGGTCGGGCTGCTCGACGAGTGGACCCCGGTGCTGGCCGGCAGCGAGCTCAACGAGCACCCGCTGGCCCCGATCAGCGTCTGGGCGCACCGCCAGGTCGCCGCCCACGGCGACGACACCCCGGTCGGCTGGCTGCACCGCAGCGACCGCTTCGGCGAGAAGCTCGCAACCCCGGACACCAGCGTCGGCGACCTGATCGGCGACGTCGACCCGATCAAGGTGGCCGAGGGCCGCACCCTCGGCGACCCGGAGACGGTGCACTACGGGCTGGTCCCGCGCACCAACCGCGGCATCTTCAGCGTCAACGAGCTGCCCGACCTGGCCGAGCGGATCCAGGTGGCGCTGCTCAACGTGCTCGAGGAGCGCGACATCCAGATCCGCGGCTACCGCATCCGGCTGCCGCTGGACCTGCTGCTGGTCGCCAGCGCCAACCCCGAGGACTACACGA
>JAICZD010000085.1 GCA_025933855.1 Modestobacter sp.
GAACGGGATCGCGGCCAGGCCGTAGGCGAGCAGCTTCGCGGTCACCACCCGGCCGCGCCGCGGCGTGGTGAGGAAGGTCGGCGTCGCCGTCCGGTGGCGGTACTCCTGGGTCATCCCGATGATCCCGAGGATCAGCAGCAGGGCCGTGGCGTTGCCCGCGACCGAGAGCGCGAGGTGCTCGTACTCCGGGGAGCCGACCGGCGGGATCCCCTGCTGGCCGTTCTGGGTGACCCCCGCGAACGCGGTGAAGAGGGCCGCGAACGCGCCGGTGAGCGCGAACGAGCCCAGCAGCAGCCCGATCCACACCCGCGTGGTGAACAGCTTCGTCCACTCGGCGCGCACCAGATGCGTCATCGCCCGGCCTCCTGCGGGACGCCCTGCGCTCGCGCCGGAGGTTCGGCCGCGTACTGCTCCTGGCCGCTGGTGAGCCGGAAGTAGATGTCCTCCAGCCCGCTGGTCCGCGAGCGCAGCTCGTGCAGCTCCACGCCCGCGCCGAACGCCAGCCGGCCGACCGCTGCCGGCGTTCCGCCCGAGACGGTGAGCGCGCCGTCGTCCCCGGTGCTCACCTCATGGCCCGCGCCGCGCAGGACGCCGGCCAGCCGGTCGGCCTCGGGGCTGCGGACCAGCGCCGTGCCAGCGCCGTCGGCTCCCGACCGCAGCTCGGCCAGCGAGCCCTCGCGGACCAGCCGGCCACCGCCCACGATCACCACGCGGTCGGCGGTCTGCTCGACCTCGGCGAGGAGGTGGCTGGAGACCAGCACGGTGCGCCCCTCATCGTGGGCGAGGTGCCGGAGGAAGCCGCGCAGCCACTGGATCCCCTCGGGGTCCAGTCCGTTGGCCGGCTCGTCGAGCACGAGGACGGCGGGGTCGCCGAGCAGCGCGGTCGCCAGGCCGAGCCGCTGGCGCATCCCCAGGGAGTACCCGCCCGCCTTGCGCCGGCCGGCCGGGCCGAGCCCCACCTGGTCGAGCACCTCGTCGGCGCGGGAGAGTGGCAGGCCGGCTGCCCGGCAGTAGACGCGCAGGTGGTTGCGCCCGCTGCGGCCCGGGTGGAACGCCGTCTCCAGCACGGCGCCGACCCGGCGCATGGGGTCGGGCAGCGCCGCATAGGCGGTGCCGTTGAAGGTCGCCGTGCCGCGATCGGGGGTGATCAGTCCCAGCGCCATCCGCAGGGTGGTGGTCTTTCCCGCCCCGTTGGGCCCGAGGAACCCCGTCACCTGCCCGGGCTCGACGCTGAAGCTCAGGTCGTCGACCGCTCGCACGCTGCCGAAGTGCTTGGTCAGGCCGCTGACCTCGACCCGCACCGGGTCGATGGCGGCCCTGTTCGCGCTGCTGATGACGGCGCTCCCCCCTCGCCGGGCGGTCCGGCGGCGTATTCATCCAAGCGCACGGGCCCTTTCCGGTGGGAGGGGCGCACCGCGGTGCCGCCGCCGTCCACCTGCTCGGACGTTCCGGCCGGCCGGGGTCGGCGGCCGCAGCTGTGACCCCGGCCACACGGTCGACCCACCGGGTTCGGTAGCTTCCGCACCGTGAGCGCCTGCCGCACGGTGGCCGCCGCCCGCGGCCGCGCACCCGCCCCGCGGGGCGTCGACGTGCTCGTCGCACCGCCCAGGGGCTGACGCTGCCCGGCCACCCCGGGACCGCCGGCGGCGGGCGCCCGGACCCCCCGGAGGCCGCGGAAGCGCGGCTGGAGGAGCTGCTGCTGGGCGGTGTGCGCCGCTACACCCGGCTGGAGGTCGCCGCGCTGGCCGGGATGCCGGCCGAGCGCACCCAGCGGCTGTGGCGGGCGCTCGGGTTCGCGGACGTACCGGACGAGGACCCGGTGTTCACCGACGCCGACGTCGCGGCGCTCGGCCGGCTGGAGGCGCTGATCGAATCAGGCTTCGTGGGTCCGGAGACCGAGGCGTCCATCGCCCGGGCCATGGGTCAGTCGCTGTCCCGGCTGGCCGACTGGCAGACCGACCTGCTGGCCACAGCGCTCGGGACGCCCGGCCGGCAGCCCGGCAGCACCGCGGACGTCGTGGCCTCCGCCGAACTGCTGCTGCCGGTGATGGGCGAGCTGCAGGACTACGTCTGGCGCCGGCACCTGGCCGCCAACGCCGGCCGGCTCTTCCTGACCGACGCCGGGGCGGTCGACCGGCGGGAGCTGGCCGTCGGCTTCGCGGACCTGGTGGGCTACACCAGTCGCAGCAGGGGCATGGGCGGACGTGCCCTGGGCCGGATGGTCGAGGACTTCGAGAGCCTGGCCGCCGACGTGATCGCCCGCCATCGCGGCCGGGTGGTGAAGACCGTCGGCGACGGTGTGCTGTTCACCTGCGTCGCCCCGCTCGACGCGGTGGAGATCGGGTTGCAGCTGCCGGTGGAGTGGTCCGCCGACGACCGGCCGAGGCTGCGGGTCGGCGCGGCCTACGGCCCGGTGCTGACCCGGCTGGGTGACGTCTACTCCCCGGTGGTGAACCTGGCCAGCCGGCTGACCTCGCTGGCCCGGCCGTCGACCGTGCTGGTCGACCAGGCCCTGGCGCAGCAGCTGCGCGGGGTGGACGGGTACCGGGTGCGGCCCCTACGGCGGGTGTCGGTACGCGGCTACGACGACCTGCAGGCGTGGCTGGTGCGCCGCCGGCTCGCCGGTGACGGTGAGGCCGAGGCCATGCCGGCCCTCGAGCAGCTTCTCGACGAGATCGCCGACGACGTCCTGGACCGGCCTGCCGACGACGAGACGCCGGTGGACGAGGACCCGCCGGCCGGCTGACCCGCCGTCGCCCGACCGGTTGCGCTGCCCGCCGGGCCGATCGGCACCATGGGCGGGTGTCCGCCACCCTGCTCGCCCGCGGCCTGGCCGCCGGCCACGGCGTCCGTGCGCTGTTCGCCGGCCTCGACCTCGTCGTCGCCCCGGGGGACGTCGTCGGGCTGGTCGGGGTCAACGGCGCCGGGAAGTCGACCCTGCTGCAGACGCTGGCGGGCCTGCTGGCCCCCGAGTCCGGGGAGGTGGTCCTCAGCCCGCCGACGGCGACCGTCGGCTACCTGCCGCAGGAGCCCGACCGCCGTCCCGGGGAGACCGTGCTGGACGCGCTGGCCCGCCGTACCGGGGTGGCCGCCGCGCAGCGGGCGCTCGATACCGCCACCGAGGCGCTGACCGAGGGGGCGCCGGGCGCCGGGGACGCCTACGGCGACGCGCTGGAACGCTGGCTGGCGCTCGGCGGCGCGGACCTGGCCGAGCGCGCCGGGGAGGTGGCGGCATCGGTGGCGCCCGGGGTCCGGCTGGACGCCCCGATGTCCGGGCTGTCCGGCGGCCAGGCCGCGCGAGTGGGGCTCGCCGCTCTGCTGCTGTCGCGCTACGACGTGCTGCTGCTCGACGAGCCGACCAACGATCTGGACCTGGCCGGGCTGGACCAGCTCGAACGGTTCGTCTCCGGGTTGCGCAGCGGCGTGGTGGTGGTCAGCCACGACCGGGAGTTCCTGGCCCGCACGGTCACCCGGGTGGTGGAGCTCGACCTCGCCCAGCAGCTGGTCCGGGTGCACGACGGCGGCTACGAGGCGTACCTGGTCGAACGGGAGGTCGCCCGCCGGCACGCCCGGGAGGAGTTCGAGGAGTACGCGGAGACCAGGGCGGGGCTGGAGGGCCGGGCCCGGATGCAGCGCAACTGGATGGCCAAGGGCGTGCGCAACTCGGTGCGCAAGGGCGATCCGGACAAGAACATCCGGGCCCACCAGCGGGCCACCGCGGAGAAGCAGGCGGCCAAGGCCAAGCAGACCGAGCGGCGGATCGAGCGGCTGGACGTCGTCGAGGAGCCGCGCAAGGAGTGGCAGCTGCAGATGGAGATCGCGACCGCTCCCCGGGCCGGCGCCGTGGTGGCGACCCTGCGCGGCGCGGTCGTCGAGCACGGCGGCTTCCGGCTGGGCCCGGTCGACCTGCAGGTGGACTGGGGCGACCGGCTGGCCATCACCGGCGCGAACGGTGCCGGGAAGACGACCCTGCTGGCCGCCCTGCTGGGCCGGGCACGGCTGTCGGCGGGCTCCTCGGCGCTGGGACCCGGCGTCCGGCTCGGGGAGGTCGATCAGGCGCGCGGCCTGTTCCTGGGGGCCGAGCCGCTGTCGGCGGCCTTCGGACGGGAGGTTCCCGAGCTCTCCGACGCCGACGTGCGCACCCTGCTGGCGAAGTTCGGGCTGCGTGCCGACCACGTCCTGCGACCGGCGGCGACGCTGTCACCGGGGGAGCGGACCCGGGCCGCCTTGGCGCTGTTGCAGGCGCGGGGGGTCAACGTGCTGGTGCTCGACGAGCCGACCAACCACCTGGACCTGCCGGCGATCGAGCAGCTGGAGGGCGCGCTGGCCGGCTACGCCGGAACGCTGCTGCTGGTCACCCACGACCGCCGGATGCTGGAGGCCGTGCACACGACGAGGCGGCTGGTGGTCGAAGGCGGCCGGGTTCGGGAGGCCTGAGGCTGCGTCCCCGTCGCCCACGTCGCCGACGGCGTGGACGAGGCCGCGCGGGCGATCTGCCCGCTCCGCGGACTCCGTGCGCGATCCTGGCCCTCAGCGGGCGGAGTTCCGCCGGCCTTGCGAGCCCGTGACCAGCACCTGTGTGGTGCCCCCGGCAGGATTCGAACCTGCGCCCCTGCCTCCGGAGGGCAGTGCTCTATCCCCTGAGCTACGGGGGCTCGGTACCGCGTGCGCCCGCTCTCGCGGGGCGGCAGGGACGTTACCAGCCGGGCGGGACGGCCCGGCGGGGGGCTCAGCCCGCTGGCAGCGGGGCTGCGCCGCGGGCCTGCAGCATGGTGGCCATCGTGGTCGACTCCGCGGTCTGCGTCTCCGCGATCGACCGGGCGAGCGTGCGGACGGCGGGCAGCCCCGCGTGCCCGGCGGCGTACTGGGCCATGGCCAGGCCGCCCTGGTGGTGCCGGATCATCAGCTGCAGGAAGCGCACGTCCAGCTCCGGGCCTGACAGCGTGCGCAGCTCGGCCAGCTCGGCCTCGGTGGCCATGCCCGGCATCACGGCACCGTCCGCCGCTGCGGGGTCGGCGGGCATGTCGTGCATGGCGTGCCCGTCCTGGCCCATCCAGGACATCACCTCCCCGCCGGACGGCGGCAGGCCCCACAGCGCCAGCCAGCCCTGCATCCGCCCGACCTGGTTGGTCTGGGTGGAGGAGATGTCGAAGGCCAGCCGGCGGACCTCGGCGTCCGCCGTGCGCAGCAGGACCAGGTTGGCCATCTCCACCGCCTGCACGTGGTGCCGGCTCATGTCCCGCGCGAACCCGGCGTCCACCGAGTCCGCCGTCGGCGTCTCGGTGCGCCCGATCCCCAGCGCCACGGCGAGCCCGCCACCGGCGACCAGCAGGCCGACCGCGATCACCGCCAGCAGCACCGCGGTCAGCCCGCGCCGCGGCGCCGCCGCGGCGCCCTGCGGCGCGGGCCCGGAACCGGTCATGTCGCTCAGGGTGCCGGGGTGGTGGGGGTGGTGGGTGCGTCGGTCGGCACGTCGGTGGACGTCGCCGCGCGGCTCGCGTCGCCCTGCGCCAGCGGGCTGCTGATGAAGTTCGGGTTCTCGCAGCTCGCGCCCACCTCGGGGTAGAAGGCGTCGTTGAAGGTCATGAAGTCCACGAACTGCTGGACGCGCTTGTCGTCGGCCGAGTCGACGGCCAGCTGGTGGTTCCAGGACTGCAGGCTGATCGTCGAGGACAGGCCCTGGTACGGGGACAGCAGCAGCCCGGACCGGCCCTGCACCAGGTCCTTGAGCGTGGCCAGGTCCTTCGAGCTGATCTTGCCCTGGTCGTAGGTGATCCAGGTGGCACCGTGCTCCATGCTGTGCACGGCGTTCTCGTGCCGGATGTCCAGGTCGTAGACGGTGCCGGTGCAGTCGGCCCACTCCGGGTCGTGCGGGCCGCCCACCGGCGGGGACTCCTTGTAGGCCACCGGTGTGGAGACGTGCTCCTGCCCGGCGGCGTACTGGAAGGTCTGCAGACCCTGGATCTGGTCGGCGGAGGTGACCTTGTCGGCGTTGGCCCGGTTCACCTGCACCACGGCGTAGGTGATGACGGCAGCGGCGAAGACGACCACGGCCACGGCGGCGGCGATCAGTCCCCACGGGCGCGGGGGGTTCACCACGTCGACCGGCGGCCGCGTGCGTCCCCGCGAGCGGCCGCCGTCCGCGCGGTCGGCCGAGCCCGGCCGGCCGGCGGCGCTGGACCCCCGGGAGGAAGTGCCGCGGTTCGCGCGGCCGTCCGCGGGCTTGGGGTCCTTGGCCACTGCCACTCCTGTCGTGCCGGGCGTTCGCGCCCTCGTTCCCGCACGGGCTGGTCCCGCCTGGCGGTGGCGAGTGTAGGTGCGGCGGCTGTGGCCTTCCGGTTCCCGACGGTGCCCGGAGCGGCGCTGCGCCCGGCCGCGACCCGCGCGCCGAGGGACGCCCGGGGACGGTCAGTACGATCATTCGGTGACACCCGAGCAACTGCGCGACGTCGTCCGGTCCGCCGTCGCCTCGGCCGTGCAGCGCGGTGCGCTGGCGGTCGCCGTTCCCGACGACGTGGTCGTCGAGCGGCCCAGGAATCCCGAGCACGGGGACTACGCGACCAACGTGGCGCTGCGGCTGGCCAAGGCCGCCGGGCGCCCGCCGCGCGAGGTGGCCGAACTGCTGGCAGGGGAGCTGCGTGGCCACCAGGGGATCGCCACCGTGGACGTCGCCGGCCCGGGCTTCCTCAACGTGACCTTCGTCTCCGGCGTGCTGGGCGCGATCGCGGTCGAGGCGGTGACCGCGGGAAAGAGCTACGGCCGCACCGATGCGCTGGCCGGCCAGAAGCTGAACCTCGAGTTCGTGTCGGCGAACCCGACCGGCCCGGTGCACATCGGCGCCGTCCGGTGGGCCGCCGTGGGGGATGCGCTGGGGCGCCTGCTGGAGGCCGGGGGAGCCGACGTCACCCGCGAGTACTACTTCAACGACGCCGGGTCGCAGATCGACCGGTTCGCCCGCAGCCTGCAGGCCGCGGCCCAGGGCCGGCCGGTTCCCGAGGACGGCTACGCCGGCGCCTACATCGAGGACATCGCCGCCGAGGTGGTCGCCGCCGAGCCGGGGCTGCTCGAGCGCCCCGACGACGAGCAGCTGGCGGTGTTCCGCAGCCGCGGCGTCGAGCTCATGTGGGTGGAGATCCGCAGCTCGCTGGCCGAGTTCGGCGTGGTCTTCGACGTCTACTTCAGCGAGCGCACGCTGCACGAGGCCGGCTCGCTGGACAAGGCGATCGCCCGGTTGCGCGAGCAGGGCCAGGTGTTCGAGGCCGACGGCGCGGTGTGGCTGCGGACGACGTCCTTCGGTGACGACAAGGACCGGGTGCTGGTCAAGGGCGACGGCGAACCGACCTACTTCGCCGCCGACTGCGCCTACTACCTGGACAAGCGGGAGCGGGGTTTCGACAAGGTCCTGATCATGCTCGGCGCCGACCACACCGGCTACGTGGGCCGGTACAAGGCGCTGGTCTCCGCGTTCGGCGACGAACCGGACGCGCACCTGGAGATCCTCATCGGCCAGCTGGTCAACCTGGTCAAGGGAGGCGAGCCGGTGCGGATGAGCAAGCGCGCCGGGAACGTCATCAACCTCGGTGACCTGGTGGAGGCCATCGGCGCCGACGCGGCCCGGTACGCCCTGGCCCGTGCCTCGATCGACCAGCAGATCGACCTGGACCTGGACCTGTGGAGCCGGAAGACCAACGACAACCCGGTCTTCTACGTCCAGTACGCGCACGCCCGGATCGCCTCGGTGCTACGCGGGGCGGACGCGCTCGGGCTGGCCTTGGGCGAGCCCGGTGCGGTGGACACCGCCCAGCTGAGCCACCCCCGGGAGAGCGACCTGCTGCGCGCGGTCGCGGAGTTCCCCCGCGTGCTGTCCGCCGCCGCCGAGCTGCGCGCTCCGCACCGGGTGGCCCGCTACCTCGAGGAGCTTGCCGGCACCTACCACCGCTTCTACGACTCCTGCCGGGTGCTTCCGCGCGGCGACGAGGAGGCCACCCCGTTGAACACGGCCCGGCTGTGGTTGTGCGCGGCCACCGCCACGGTGCTGGGCAACGGCCTGGCGGTGCTCGGCGTGCACGCCCCGGAGCGGATGTGAGGGCGCACCCGGCCGGTCCCCTGCACGCCGGCATCGCGCCGCCGCCGGCCGCCGGCCCCGCGCCGACCGAGCTCGGTGTGCTGGATCCGCAGGTCTGGCCGCGCTCGGCCCGGCGGGTGGACGGCGAGCTGGAGCTCGGCGGGCGCCGGGTGACCGACCTCGCCCGGGAGCACGGCACGCCGCTGTTCGTCCTGGACGAGGCCGACTTCCGCAGCCGGGCCGCCGACTTCGCCGAGGCCTTCGCCGACGCGGACGTGCACTACGCCTCCAAGGCGTTCCTCTGCGGCCAGGTCGCCCGGTGGATCGCCGAGGACGGGCTGCACCTGGACGCGTGCAGCGGCAACGAGCTCACCCTCGCGCTGGCCGCCGGCTTCCCGGCCGAGCGGATCGCCCTGCACGGCAACAACAAGTCCCCGGTGGAGCTCGCGCTCGCGGTGGAGGCCGGCATCGGGCACCTGGTGCTGGACTCCTTCGACGAGATCGACCGGCTGGTGCCGCTGGCCGCCGCCCGGGTCGCCGCCGGCGGCCGGCCGGTGCCGGTGCTGATCCGGGCCACCGTGGGCATCGAGGCGCACACCCACGAATTCATCGCCACCGCGCACGAGGACCAGAAGTTCGGCTTCTCGCTGGCCACCGGGGACGCGCTGACCGCCGCGGTGCGCGTCATCCGCGAGCCGGCCCTCGAGCTGACCGGGATGCACAGCCACATCGGCTCGCAGATCTTCGACACCGCCGGCTTCGAGGCCGCCGCGCACCGGGTGGTCGGGCTGCTCGGGCAGGTGCACCGGGCCACCGGCGTGGCGCTGGCCGAGCTCAACCTGGGCGGCGGGTTCGGCATCGCCTACCTGCCCGACGACGACCCGGTCACCCCCGGCGACGTGGCGGCGAAGCTGCGCAGCATCGTGGCCGCGGAGTGCGCCGCGCTGGACCTTCCGGTGCCGCGGCTGGCCGTCGAACCGGGCCGGGGGATCGCCGGGCCCGGCACGGTGACCCTGTACGAGATCGGCACGATCAAGCCCGTGCGGCTGGGCGCCAGCGGCTCGCCGGGCACTCCACTGGTGCGCAACTACGTCTCGGTGGACGGCGGGATGAGCGACAACATCCGCACCGCTCTCTACGACGCCGCCTACACCTGCGTGCTGGCCAACCGCGACTCCACCGCCGCACCGGCGCTGTGCCGGGTGGTGGGCAAGCACTGCGAGAGCGGCGACGTGCTGGTCCGTGACCTGTGGCTGCCGGCCGACGTCGTCCCCGGTGACCTGCTCGCCGTCGCCGGCACCGGCGCCTACTGCTGGTCGATGGCCAGCAACTACAACTACCTGCTGAAGCCTCCGGTGGTGGCGGTGCGGGACGGGGTGGCCACCGAGATCGTGCGACGGCAGACACTGTCCGACGTGTTCGCCCTCGACGCCGTCCTCGCCGACGTGCCCGCCCCCTCCCCGGCCATCGACCAGCCGGCGCCCGAGCACGCCGCCGGGACCCGGTCGTGACCACCCCGCTGAAGGTGGCCCTGCTGGGCTGCGGCACCGTCGGCAGCGCCGTGCTGCGCCTGCTCGGCGAGCAGTCCGACGACCTGGCTGCGCGCATCGGCCGGCCGGTGCAGGTGGCCGGGGTCGCCGTCCGCCGTCCCGACCGGCACCCGGGCGTACCGGCCGAGCTGCTCACCACCGATGCGCACGCGCTGGTCACCCGGTCCGACGTCGACCTCGTCGTCGAGGTCATCGGCGGCATCGAGCCGGCCCGCACGCTGCTGCTGGCCGCCATGGCGGCGGGCAAGTCGGTGGTGACCGCGAACAAGGCGCTGCTGGCCGACGACGGGGTCGCGCTGCACGCGGCGGCCGCCGCCGGCGGGGTCGACCTCTACTACGAGGCCGCGGTGGCCGGCGCCATCCCGCTGCTGCGCCCGCTGCGCGAGTCGCTGGCCGGCGACCAGCTGCGCCGGGTCGTGGGCATCGTCAACGGGACGACGAACTACATCCTGTCCTCGATGGCCGAGACCGGCGCCGGCTTCGCGGAGGCGCTGGCGGAGGCGACCGAGGCCGGATTCGCCGAGGCCGACCCGACCGCCGACGTGGACGGCTTCGACGCCGCCGCCAAGGCCGCCATCCTCGCGTCGCTGGCCTTCCACTCGCCGGTGACCGCCGCCGACGTCTACCGCGAGGGCATCTCCGCGGTGACGGCGACCGACGTGGCCAGCGCCGCGGAGATCGGCTGCACCGTGAAGCTGCTGGCCATCTGCGAGCGGGTCGCCAGCAGCAGCGGGACGGGGGAGTCGATCGCGGTGCGGGTGCACCCGGCGATGATCCCGACCTCGCACCCGCTGGCCGCGGTCAGCGGGGCGTTCAATGCGGTGTTCGTCGAGGCGGAGGCCGCCGGGCAGCTGATGTTCTACGGGCAGGGCGCGGGCGGCGAGCCGACCGCCAGCGCCGTCCTGGGTGACCTGGTGGCCGTGGCCCGCAACCGGGTCTCGGGCGCGGCGGGTCCGGGGGCGACCGGGTACGCCGGGCTGCCCACCCGGCCGATGGCCGAGACGCCGACCCGCTACCACGTCAGCCTGGACGTGGCCGACAAGCCCGGCGTGCTCGCCACGGTGGCGCACGAGTTCGCCGCGCAGGGCGTCAGCATCGCGACCGTCCGGCAGGACGGCCACGGCGACGCCGCGAGCCTGGTGATCGTCACCCACAGCGCTCCGGACGCCGCCCTGGCGACGACGGTCGAGCGGCTGCGCGGGATGGCCGCCGTCCGGGACGTCACCAGCGTGCTACGGGTGGAGGGCCTGTGAGCGGACAGGAGCGTGAGCACCGCACCGGGGGCGTGCTGGACGGCGCCGTCTCGCCGTTGTGGCCGGGACTCATCGAGGCCTACCGGTCCCGGCTGCCGGTCAGCTCCGCCACGCCGGTGGTGACGCTGCAGGAGGGCGCCACGCCGCTGGTCCCGGCGCCGGAGCTGTCCCGCCGTACCGGGTGCGAGGTGTGGCTGAAGGTCGAGGGCGCCAACCCCACCGGGTCGTTCAAGGACCGCGGCATGACCATGGCGATCAGCAAGGCACGGGAGGAGGGGGCGCAGGCGGTCATCTGCGCCTCCACCGGCAACACCAGCGCCAGCGCCGCGGCGTACGCCGCGCGCGCCGGGCTGGTCTGCGCCGTGCTGGTGCCGCAGGGCAAGATCGCCACCGGCAAGCTGGCCCAGGCGCTGGTGCACGGCGCCAAGCTGCTGCAGGTCGAGGGCAACTTCGACGACTGCCTCGCGCTGGCCAGCAAGCTGGCCCTCGACTACCCGGTCAGTCTCGTCAACAGCGTCAACCAGTACCGCATCGAGGGGCAGAAGACCGCCGCGTTCGAGGTCGTCGACGTCCTCGGCGACGCGCCGGACGTGCACTGCCTGCCGGTCGGCAACGCCGGCAACATCTCGGCGTACTGGATGGGATATCAGCAGTACGCGAAGGAGGGCCCGGCCTCCCGCACGCCGCGCATGTACGGCTTCCAGGCCGCCGGCGCCGCGCCCA
>JAICZD010000280.1 GCA_025933855.1 Modestobacter sp.
CGGCACCTGGCCGCGGTGCGATCCGCAGGATCACCGTGTCATCGCCGCGGTGCGATCCGCAGGATCACCGTGTCATCGCCGCGGTGCGATCCGCAGGATCGCCATGTCATCGCCAGTGTCACCGCCTGGCTGTGGCGGCGGCGAAGAGCGCGATCCCGGCGGCGACGCTGACGTTCAGCGACTCGGTGTCCCGGGTGATCGGGATGGACAGCACCACGTCGCAGCGCTCGCGGACCAGCCGCGACAGCCCGGCGCCCTCCGCTCCGACCACGAGCGCGAGCGGGTCGGTGAACCCGTCGTACTCGTGGATGCCCATCTCGCCGTCGGCAGCCAGGCCGACGGTCTGCAGTCCGGCGTCCTGGTAGGAGGCGAGCGTGCGGGCCAGGTTGACCGCCCGGGCGACCCGCAGCCGGGCCGCCGCGCCCGCGCTGGTGCGCCAGGCCGAGCCGGTCATGCCGACCGCCCGCCGCTGCGGGACCACCACGCCGTGCGCGTCGAAGGCGGCCGCCGACCGGACGATCGCGCCGAGGTTCCGGGGATCGGTCACCCCGTCCAGCGCGACGAGCAGTGGCGGCCGGCCGGAGTCGCGGGCGACGTCGAGCAGGTCGTCGGGGTGCGCGTAGTCGTAGGGCGGGACCATCAGGCCGATGCCCTGGTGCAGCGCGCCGTCCGACATCCGGTCGAACTCCGCCCGGCCCACCTCCAGCAGCGGCAGGCCGCGGTCGGCGGCGAGCTGGACGGACTCGGCGATCCGCTCGTCGGTGCCACCGCGGCTGGTGTCACCGGTGACCACGTACAGCGCGGTCGCCGGGATGCTCGCGCGCAGCGCCTCCAGCACGGGGTTGCGGCCCAGCAGCAGCTCCGGGGCTTCCTCGTTGCGCCGCTGCACCCGCTGCCGGTTGTCCCGGCGCGCGACGGCGGCCTGCGCCCGGCGCTGCGCCGGGTGACCCTTGCGCATCTCGGCGGGCGGGGTGGCGCCCCGGCCGACGAGCGAGCGGCGGTTCTTGCCTCCGGTGCCGGCGGTGGCGGTCTTCTTGCCTGCGCGGTCGCTGCGGCCGCGGCGCTGGCTGTTGCCGGCCATCAGGTGGTCAGCTCCCATCGTGTGCCCTGGGGGGTGTCCTCGACCTGCACGCCCAGGGCGCCGAGCTGGTCCCGGATCGCATCGGCCGATGCGTAGTCCTTGCGGGCCCGGGCGGCCGCGCGCTGCTCCAGCGCGAGGGACACCAGGCCGTCGGTCGCCGGCGAGAGCCGGCTGCCGGTGCCGGCGGTCGCCCACTGCGGATCCAGCGGGTCGAGCCCGAGCACGCCGAGCATGGCGCGGACCGACCCGAGCGCGCCGGCCACCGCGGCGTCGTCGCCGTCGGCCAGCCCGGTGTTCCCCCGGGTGACCGCCTCGTGGACGGCGGCGACCGCCGCGGGGGTGCCCAGGTCGTCGTCCATGGCCTCGGTGAACGCCGGGGCCAGCACCGGCTCCCCGGCGTCGGCCCCCACCCGCTCGGCGGCCCGGCGGGCGAAGGACTCCAGCCGCCGGTAGCCGGCGGCGGCCTCCGCCAGCGCACCCTCGGTGAACTCGATCATCGACCGGTAGTGCGGAGCGACCAGGTAGTAGCGCAGCTCCACCGGCCGCACCCGCCGGACGACCTCGTCGACCAGCGCCGTGTTGCCCAGCGACTTGCTCATCTTCTCACCGCCCAGGGTGACCCAGCCGTTGTGCAGCCAGTACCGGGCGAACTCGTCCCCGGCCGCCTGCGACTGCGCCCGCTCGTTCTCGTGGTGCGGGAAGCGCAGGTCCAGGCCGCCGCCGTGCACGTCGAAGACCGGGCCCAGGTACTTGCGCGCCATGGCCGAGCACTCCAGGTGCCAGCCGGGCCGGCCGCGGCCCCACGGGGTCGCCCAGGACGCCGTCTCCGGCTCGCCGGGCTTGGTGCCCTTCCACAGCGCGAAGTCCCGGGGGTCGCGCTTGCGGTCGTCGGTGTCGGTGTCGGCAGCGGGCTGCAGGTCGGCCAGCCGCTGGCCGGTGAGCTCCCCGTAGCCGGGAAAGGAGCGGACGTCGAAGTAGACGTCGCCGCCGGAGGCATAGGCCGACCCGCGCGCCATCAGGCGCTCGACGAGCTCGATCATCTCCGGCACGTGCCCGGTCGCCCGGGGCTCGTAGGTGGGCGGCAGGGTGCCGAGCACCTCGTAGGCGCGGGTGGCCGCGCGCTCGTTGTCGTACGCCAGGGCCCACCACGGGACGCCGGCCGCGTCGGCCTTGGCGAGGATCTTGTCGTCGACGTCGGTGACGTTGCGGATGTAGGTCACCTGGTGCCCGGTGTGCTGCAGCCAGCGGCGGAGCACGTCGAAGGCGAGGGCGAACCGGATGTGGCCGATGTGCGGAGGGCCCTGCACGGTGACCCCGCAGACGTACATGGAGGCCTGTCCCGCACGCAGGGGCGTGAAGTCGCGCACGGCGCGCGCGGCCGTGTCGTACAGGCGGAGGCTCACCGCGGCGAGTCTACGGGCGGCACCGCACCGGGTCGCCCGCCCGCCGTCGGGTCTGCCAGCCGGATCACCAGGGCGGTGGCGACCGCGGCGCGCCCCTCCCCCCGCCCGGTCAGCCCCAGACCGTCGGTGGTGGTGGCGGTGACGCTGACCGGGGCGCCGAGCGCGGCCGACAGCACGGCCTCGGCCTCGGCCCGCCGCGGCGACATCTTCGGGCTGTTGCCGATCACCTGCACCGCGGCGTTGCCGACCTGCCAGCCGGCGGCGGCGAGCGCCGTCCGGACGTGCCCGAGCACCGCTGCCCCGCGGGCACCGGCCCAGCGCGGGTCGTCGGTGCCCAGCAGGCCGCCGATGTCGCCGAGGCCGGCAGCGGAGAGGACGGCGTCGGTGAGCGCGTGGGCGGCGACGTCGCCGTCGGAGTGGCCGGCGCAGCCGTCGGCTCCGGGCCACTCCAGCCCGGCCAGCCAGCAGGGCCGGCCCGGCTCGACCGGGTGGACGTCGGTGCCCACGCCTACCCGGGGCAGCAGCGCCGGCGCGGCGGGGAGGTCCGGCGGGCGTTCGGTCACGGCGACACCTCTCTCATGGCTCGGTTCCCGGCCCGTTCCGCTCCTCGGCCGCCTGCACGGCCAGCTCGGCTGCCTGCAGGTCGTGCGCGACGGTGATCTTGGCGGCGCGTTCGTCGCCGCGGACCGTCCACACCGGGACGCCGGCCGCGCGGACCACGGAGGCGTCGTCGGTGAACGCCTCGGCGGAGTCCGCCAGGCGCCGGTAGGCGGTAGCCAGGGTCGCCCGGTCGAAGCCCTGCGGGGTCTGCACCCGGCGGAGCAGAGCCCGGGGCAGGTCGGCGTGGACCACGCCGTCCTCGTCGACCAGCACGGTGGTGTCCACCACCGGCAGCACCGGGACGACGGCCAGGGCGCCGCCGGCGAGGGCGGCCAGCACCCGGGCGACGACGTCCGGCGGGGTGAGCGGCCGGGCGGCGTCGTGCACCAGGACGGCGCCGCCGGCGTCCCCGGCCGACCCGCC
>JAICZD010000249.1 GCA_025933855.1 Modestobacter sp.
ATCGCGGAGCTGTCCGGCCAGGAGAAGGCCGGCTGGGGCGCTCCTCCCGCGGCGTGAGCGGGTCGCTGCTGGTCGCCGGCACCACCTCCGATGCGGGGAAGTCCGTGGTCACCGCCGGGATCTGCCGGTGGCTGGCCCGGCAGGGCGTGTCGGTGGCGCCGTTCAAGGCGCAGAACATGAGCAACAACTCCATGGTCACCGCGGACGGCGCGGAGATCGGCCGGGCCCAGGTGATGCAGGCCGCCGCGGCCCGGGTGGAGCCGGAGGCGGCGATGAACCCGGTGCTGCTGAAGCCGGGTGCGGAGAACTCCAGCCAGGTCGTCGTCCTCGGCCGGCCGCTCGCCGACGTCACCGCGCTGTCCTACCGGCCGATGAAGGCGCAGCTGCTCGAGCAGGTGCTCGCCTGCCTGGCGGACCTGCGGTCGCGGTTCGACGTCGTGGTCTGCGAGGGCGCCGGCTCCCCCACCGAGATCAACCTGCGCGCCGACGACATCGCCAACATGGGCCTGGCCACCGCCGCGCAGCTGCCGGTCGTGGTGGTCGGTGACATCGACCGCGGCGGGGTGTTCGCCGCGCTCTACGGCACCGTCGCGCTGATGCCGCCCGCCGACCAGCGGCTGGTCGCCGGCTTCCTGGTCAACAAGTTCCGCGGCGACGTCCGGCTGCTGGCCCCGGGGCTGGACCAGCTGGCCGCGCTCACCGGCCGGCCGACGCTGGGCGTGCTGCCCTGGCGGTCGGGGCTGGAGCTCGACGTCGAGGACTCCCTCGGCGTGGACGCCGTCCGCGGACCGGCGCTGCCGCCGCACGGCGAGGACGTGCTGCGGGTGTCCGTCGCCCGGCTGCCGCGGCTGTCCAACTTCACCGACCTGGACGCGCTGGCCGCCGAGCCCGGCGTGCTGCTGCGCTACGCCAGCCGCCCCGAGGAGCTGGCCGACGCCGACCTGGTCGTGCTCCCGGGCACCCGGTCCACCGTCGCCGACCTGGGCTGGCTGCGGTCGACCGGGCTGGCCGACGCCGTCGCCCGCCGGGCCGCCGAGGGCCGGGCGGTGCTCGGCATCTGCGGCGGGCACCAGATGCTGGCCCGCACCATCACCGACGACGTGGAGTCCCGGGCCGGCGTCGTCCCCGGGTTGGGGCTGCTGCCCGCCGACGTCCGGTTCGCCGCGACGAAGACCCTCGGCCGGCCGGTCGGCACGGCGCTGGGGCAGACCGTGCGCGGCTACGAGATCCACCACGGCGTGGTCACCGTGGACCTGGCTCGTGGTGACCCGGCCGCGGAACCGTTCCTGGACGGCGCCCGTGCCGGGTCGGTCTTCGGGACGACGTGGCACGGCGCGCTGGAGGACGACGGGTTCCGCCGCGCCTTCCTCGCCGAGGTCGCCCGGATCAGCGGCCGCCGTTTCGTGCCCGCCCCGGACACCGACTTCGCCGCCGTCCGCGAGGCCCGGCTGGACGCCCTCGGTGACCTGATCGCCGAGCACGCGGACACCGGTGCGCTGGAGCGGTTGATCGAGTCCGGTCCGCCGGACGGTCTGCCGCTGCTGGCCTCCGGGCTCACCCCGCGCTGAGCAACGCCCGGACGTCGTCCGGCCACGGGGTGGGCGCACCGTCGGCGATGGCCACGTAGGTGGTGCGCACCGTGCAGCAGGTCCGCTCGCCGACCCGGATGGTGAACAGCAGCGTGAGGCTGGTGCGGCCCAGCTTCTCCAGCTCGGCGTCCACGGTGACGGTGTCCCCCCACCGGGCGGCGGCGGACCACTCCAGCGAGCTTGCCTTGAGCGAGTACTCCAGGCCGCGGGCGGTGAACGCCAGCCAGGGCAGCCCGCGGCGGTCCATCCAGGCGTTGACCGCCTCGTCGGCCCAGGTCAGGTAGTGGGCGTTGAACACGATGCCCTGCTGGTCGCACTCCACGAACCGGACCGGGGAACTCCACACCGCGGGCACGAGGCACCAGGGTACGGAGTCGCGCAGCTACCGTCGTCGGCGTGGACCCCGTCGCCGCACAGGACGTGCTCACCGGCTACCGCGCTCCCTCCCAGCTCGTGCTGGACAAGGTGATCGACCGCGTGGACCGGCACTGCGCCGCCTTCATCGCGCTGTCCCCGTTCGCCGCGCTGGCCACCGCGGACGCCGACGGCTGGCCCGACGTCTCACCGCGCGGCGGCGCCCCGGGCTTCGTGCACGTGCTCGACGAGCACCGCCTGGCGCTGCCCGACCGGCAGGGCAACAACCGGGTCGACGGCCTGCGCAACGCGGCGGCCAACCCCCGGGCGGCGCTGCTGTTCCTGGTGCCCGGGGTGGAGGAGACGCTCAAGGTCTTCGGGACGACGTCCCTGGTCGGTGCCGACGACCTGGGGATCGACTTCACCGAGTTCGGCCGCCCGCCCCGCTCGGTGCTGGTGCTGCAGGTGCAGCGGGCCTACTTCCAGTGCGGCAAGGCGGTGATGCGGTCACGGCTGTGGGACCCGGACACCCGCGTCGACCGCGGCCGGCTGACCCCGTTCGGCCAGGTGCTCAAGGACCACTGCCGGCTGGACACGCCGCTGCCCGACGACGCCGCCCTGCGCGCCGAGCTGGTCACCGAACTATGAGCGGAGTGGATTCGTCGAGCTGACCGCTCGCACGCTCGCGGCGAGCCTCTGGACGGGGCCTCCTCGGCCCCGGTCCAGGGGCCCGCGCTGAGGCTGCGAAGCGCGGGACCCTGCGGCGGGGTCTCTCTACTAGCGTCCCGGCATGGCCTACGAATTCCAGGTGACCATCGACTCCGCTGCTCCGCACCCGCTCGCCGACTGGTGGGCCGAGGCACTGGGCTGGCAGCGGGAACCCCAGGACGAGGCGTTCATCCGGTCGATGATCGACCAGGGGTTCGCCAGCGAGAGCGACACCATGCGGCACAACGGGGAGCTGGTGTGGGCCGAGGGCGCGGCGATCCGGCACCCCGGCGGAAACGCCCCGCGGGTGCTGTTCCAGCTGGTCCCCGAGCCCAAGACGGTCAAGAACCGGGTGCACCTGGACGTGCGGGTGGGCCCCGAGGACGTCGACAAGGAGGTCGAGCGGCTGGTGGCCCGCGGTGCGACGGTGCTGCACGAGGGGCACCAGGGCCCGCACCGCTGGGTCACGATGGCCGACCCGGAGGGCAACGAGCTCTGCCTCACCTGACGGTCCGGGTGTTCTCGTCCTCCGGTTCCGCCCCGCGCGGCGCGCCGGTCAGCCGACCGGAAGGCCCCGCTCGGCCCGGCGGTGGGCCACGGCGCGCTGGGCGAGGATGCGGCTGCGGTCGTTCCGCGGCCCGCGCCCAGGAGTGCGGTTGCGCGCATCCTCGACGAGCTGCCAGGCCGCGAGAGCGCTGGCCCGCACGGGGGAAGCAAGAGCCGGTCGGGCCGGCTGGACTGTGGTCATCGTGGCGCTTTCTCCCCGTGGCGACTGGGAGCTCAGTCGCCGATCCCGAGTGTGTCCCGGAATCCGCAGTTCCAACCCCGAGTGTGACCAGGTCGTCTCGGAATCGCCCCACCTGTCCCAGGAATCACACGCGTGTACTCCTCAGCCCGGCATCCGCCGATGACCGTCAGGCCGCCCCGCGGCCCTCCTCCCGGTCCTCGACTCGCCGTCTCGGGCAACTACGGTCCTGCGACATGGCGACCGGGGGCTGGCGGAGCGTGCTGGGACGGCTGGCGTCGGAGGCGCTGCGGAGCGGCGCGCGGTCGCTGGGCCGGGCGGCCACCGGGGCACCTCCCGCCGGCCGCAGCACGGCATCTCCCCCCGCCCCGGCAGCCGGCACCGCGGGCCGGCCGCGGCCCGGAGAGCCGGGGGACGTCGGCCCGATCGACCTGGAGTACCGGCCCCGCAACGACGACCGCCCCGACCCGGGGGAGATCGTCTGGGCCTGGGTGCCCTACGAGGAGGGCGACGGCCGCGGCAAGGACCGCCCGGTGCTGGTGGTGGCCCGCCAGGGGACCGCCCTGCTCGGTCTGATGCTCAGCAGCAAGGACCACGACCTGGACGCCGCCGACGAGGCGCGGCACGGCCGTTCCTGGATCGACATCGGCAGCGGGACGTGGGACCACCAGGGCCGGCCGAGCGAGGTCCGGGTCGACCGGCTGCTCCGGCTCGACCCCGCCGACGTGCGCCGGGAGGGCGCCGTCCTGGCCCGGGCCCGGTTCGAGGAGGTGGCCGGCGAGGTCCGGCGGGTCCACGGCTGGTGAGCCACCGCCCCCGAGGGGGCCTTAATCGCGACTTTGGCCCCGCCGGGTCAGAAGGCGAGGCGGTGCAGCGCGGTCGCGAGCACCGAGGCGCTACGGACGCAGTCCGCCAGCTCCGTGCACTCGGCCGGCGTGTGGCTGCGCCCGGCGACGCTCGGCACGAAGACCATCGCCGTGGGC
>JAICZD010000216.1 GCA_025933855.1 Modestobacter sp.
GGCCACCTCTCAGGGGCCCGCGCCGAGCGTGCGAGGCGTGGGGGGAGGTGGCCCCTCTGCAGGGTCCCGCCGCGAGCGTGCGAGCGGTGGGGAAGCTCATGACCCGGCCACCTCTCAGGGGCCCGCGCCGAGCGTGCGAGGCGTGGGGGGAGAGGTGGTCCTTCTTCAGTCCTCGAGCGCGGCCTGGAACGCGGCCAGCTTGGCCTGGGTCTCGGCGAGCTCGGCGATCGGGTCGGAGCCGGAGACGATGCCGCAACCGGCGAACAGCCGGGCCTGCCGGCCCTCCTCGGCCCCGGTCAGCTGCGCGCAGCGCAGGGCCAGGCCGAACTCGCCGTCCCCGCGGGTGTCGAGCCAGCCGACCGGCCCGGCGTAGCGGCCCCGGTCCATGCCCTCGAGCTCGGTGATGACCCGGGCCGCGGCCGGAGTCGGGCTGCCGCAGACCGCGGCAGTGGGGTGCACGGCGCCGATCAGCTCCAGCAGCCCGGTCCGGTCGCCGTTCCGCTGGCGGCCGTGCACGTCACTGGCCAGGTGGCGGACGTTGGGCAGCGTGAGCAGCTGCGGCTGCCGGGGAACCACGAGCTCGGCGCAGAACGGTTCCAGCGCGGCGGCGAGGGAGTCCACCGCGTAGGCGTGCTCGGCGTGGTCCTTGGCCGAGTGCTGCAGCTCCGCGGCCAGCCGGTCGTCGTCCGCCCCGGCCCCTCGGGGTGCGGTGCCGGCGAGCACCCGGGCGGACAGCTGCCGGCCGGTGCGCCGCAGCAGCAGCTCGGGGGTGGCGCCGAGCAGCCCGTCGACGGCGAAGGTCCAGCAGTCGGGGAACCGCTCGGCCAGCCGCAGCAGCAGCCGGCGCGGGTCCAGCGGCCGGTCCGCGCTCACCAGCAGGTCACGGGCGAGCACGACCTTGTCCAGCTCGCCGGCGTCGATCCGTCCGACGGCGGCCGCGACGACCCGGCACCAGGTCACCGGGTCCAGCGCCCCGTCGGCGTAGGCCAGTCGGCCGATGGAGGTGGCGGCGTCCTGCGGGGAGGTCTCGACGACCGCGGGCCCCCCGTCACCGGTCACGGTCACCCAGGTCTGCCCGGCCCGCCGTCCGACCACCACCTCGGGGACGACGAACACCGAGGTGCCCGCGACCGGGTCGAAGGCGATGGAGGCGAAGACCACCGGGCCCGACCCCGGAACCCCGAGCGGGTCGTGCACCTCGCTGCGGGCGCAGTGCTCGGCCCACCACGCCGCGGCCGTGGCCAGCGCACCGGGACCGGAGACCTCGAGCCGGTCCGCCTCCCCCCAGCCGACCAGCCCCTCGCCGCGCCGGACCCAGGCCAGCGCACCGTCGGCGGGCAGCAACGTCAGCAGCGCCGTGCGGCGGGCGCCGAGCGGCGTGGTGGTGACCGTCGCCGTCCTGGTCGGGGACGGGAGGGCTGCCGTGGTCACCGCTCCAGGGTAGGAGGCCCGCCGGTAGCCCCGCCGGTAGCGTCGCCTCCGTGGCGACCGGAACCCCGACCGACGGCCTGCGCGCCGACCTGCAGAAGCGGCCGGCCGAGGTGGCGGCGATGTTCGACCGGGTCGCCGGGCGCTACGACCTGACCAACACTGTGCTCTCCGGCGGCCTGGACGCCGGTTGGCGGAGGGCCACCCGGCAGGCGCTGGGCGCCCGGCCCGGCTCCACCGTGCTCGACGTGGCCGCCGGCACCGCGGTGTCCACCGTGCAACTGGCCGCCGGCGGTGTGCGGGCCATCGCCTGCGACTTCTCCCAGGGCATGCTGCGCGCCGGCGCCGCGCGCGACGTGCCCAAGGTCGCCGGGGACGCGATGGCGCTGCCGCTGGCCGACCGGAGCGTGGACGGCGTGGTCATCTCCTTCGGGCTGCGCAACGTCGCCGACCCGCGGGCCGCGCTGCGGGAGTTCGCCCGGGTGACCCGGCCGGGTGGGCGGCTGGTGGTCTGCGAGTTCTCCAGCCCCACCTGGGCTCCGTTCCGCACGGTCTACACCGAGTACCTGATGAAGGCGCTGCCCCGGATCGCGCGCGCGGTGAGCAGCAATCCGGAGGCCTACGTCTACCTGGCCGAGTCCATCCGGGCGTGGCCGGCACAGGCGGAGCTGGCCGGCTGGCTGCAGGAGACGGGCTGGCGGGACGTCGCCTGGCGCGATCTCACCGGCGGGGTCGTCGCGCTGCACCGCGGCACCCGCGGCTGATCCGCGGCCGCCCGTCGTCCCGCCGGCGTGTTCGGCGATGGCCCGGTGGGCACGACCGTCGGCATGACGTCACCCCCGATGCCGCAGCCGCAACCACCCTCCCCGTCGCCCTCGCCGGTGGACCCGGTGCCCCCGCCGACGCCGGCGCCGGTTCCGCACCCGAGCCCCACCGATCCCACTGCGCCACCGCCCACCCCGGCGCCCGGGCCGCTCTGACCCGCCGGGGTGCCTCCCGCCCGCCCCAGCAGCCACTTCCGGACCCCCGGCGATCACGAATCGTCGGGGGTCCTTTGGTTCTGTCCGCGGACAGGCATAGGCTTCGTTCGTCGGACTTTGTGAAGTTCTTCACAAGCGTTCCCCGGCATCCCCGGGGCGGACGGATGGGAGGCGTCGGCGTGGTCAGCCCGGACCCGGCCAGCTCGGAGCGCGCCGCCGACGTCCTCGTCGTCGGCGCCGGCCCGGCCGGCTCCTCGGCTGCCTACTGGCTGGCCGCCGCCGGGCTGGACGTCGCGGTCCTGGAGAAGGCGTCCTTTCCCCGGGAGAAGGTCTGCGGCGACGGGCTGACCCCGCGTGCGGTCGCCGCGCTCGACGACATGGGCGTGGACACCTCGCCGGCGGCCGGCTGGGTCCGCCATCGGGGCCTGCGGGTGTACGGCGGCGGCCAGGTCGTGGAGGTCGACTGGCCACGGCTGTCCCGGTGGCCCGACTTCGGTCTGCTCCGCGCGCGCCGCGAGTTCGACCAGCTGCTGGCCCGGCACGCCCGGGCGGCAGGTGCCCGCGTGCAGGAAGAGGTCACCGTCTCCGCTCCGCTGCTCGACGACGCCGGTCGGGTCGTCGGCGTGCAGGCCACCGTCGGCGGCGACCGGGCGCCCCGCACCTGGCGGGGCCGCCTGGTGGTGTCGGCCGAGGGGTTGTCCGGGCGGCTGGCGAAGTCACTGGGCCTGGTCCGCCGCTCCGACGCGCCGCTCGGCGTCGCCGTCCGCCGGTACATCCGCAGTCCCCGCGCCACCGACGACTACCTGGACATCTCCTTCGACCTGTCGCAGACCGGCCCCACGAAGGAGTCGATGCCCGGCTACGGCTGGGTGTTCGGCATGGGGGACGGAACGGCCAACGTCGGTTTCGGCCTGCTCGACACCCGCTCGGCGGGCACCGTCGACCACCGCGCCGTCCTCCGGCGCTGGCTGGCCGGCCTGCCACCGGAGTGGGAGCTGGACGAGGAGCACGCGGTCAGCCCGGTGCGTGGCGCCGGCCTGCCGATGGGCTTCCACCGCCGTCCGGCCTACACCCGCGGACTGCTGCTGACCGGCGACGCGGCCGGCGCGGTGAACCCGTTCAACGGCGAGGGCATCAGCTACGCGATGGAGACCGGCCGGATGGCGGCCGAGACGGCCGTCGAGGCGCTGGCCGCCGCCGAGGGCCCGGCCCGGGAGGCGGCGCTGCGCCGCTATCCGCAGCGGCTGGCCGCCGAGTACGGCGGCCACCACCGGCTCGGGGCCGGCTTCCTGTCGCTGCTCAGCCATCCGGAGCTGGTGCGGTTCGCCACCGCGCACGGGCTCAAGCGGCCCGCGCTGGTGGGCGGCGCGCTACGGCTGATGGGCAACCTCACCGACGGCCGGGACGGCGATGCCGTCGACCGGACGCTCGCCGTCCTGACCCGATTGGCCCGGGTGGCCTGATGCTGCGCAACCTGCGGGCAGGCTTGCCACCCGGTGCCCAGAAAATGACGTCCATCACCGTAGGGTGCCGCTGATGTTGTCCTTGTACGTGCCGCTGATCGGGCTGTTCGCGCTGGCTGCGGCGTTCGCCCTGTTCTCGGTGACCGCCGCGCCGTTCATCGGTCCACGCCGGTACAACCGGGCCAAGCTCGAGGCCTACGAGTGCGGCATCGAGCCCGTGGACCAGCCGCTGACCGGTGGCCGCTTCCCGGTCAAGTTCTTCCTGGTCGCGATGCTGTTCATCGTCTTCGACATCGAGATCGTCTTCCTCTATCCCTGGGCCGTGGCCAACGACGCCCTCGGGGTCTTCGGCCTGGTCGAGATGGCCGTCTTCCTGGTCACCGTGTTCATCGCCTACGCCTACGTCTGGCGTCGCGGCGGGCTGGACTGGGAGTGACCGGCCGGGCTCCGGCCGGCGCCGGGCGGCCACCGCACACCGCGAACGAGAGGGCATGACATGGGGCTCGAGGAGAAGCTGCCCGGCGGCGTCCTGCTGACCACGGTGGAGAAGCTGGTCAACTGGACCCGCAAGTCGTCGCTGTGGCCGGCCACCTTCGGGCTGGCCTGCTGCGCGATCGAGATGATGGCCTCCGGAGCCGGGCGCTACGACCTGGCCCGGTTCGGCATGGAGGTCTTCCGCGCCTCGCCCCGGCAGGCCGACCTCATGATCGTCGCCGGCCGGGTCAGCCAGAAGATGGCCCCGGTGCTGCGCCAGATCTACGACCAGATGCCCGAGCCGCGGTGGGTGCTGGCGATGGGCGTGTGCGCCAGCTCCGGCGGCATGTTCAACAACTACGCGATCGTGCAGGGCGTCGACCACATCGTCCCGGTCGACATGTACCTGCCGGGCTGCCCGCCGCGGCCGGAGATGCTGATGGACGCGATCCTGAAGCTGCACCACAAGATCCAGCACGAGCCGCTGGGGCCCAAGCGCGCCAAGGAGCTCGCGGCCGCCCGGGCCGACGGCACCGCTCCCGACCTGCACGTCGAGATGCCCTCCAGCATCCGCGTCGACAAGAAGGCCCGGCGCGCGTACGAGGAGGCCGCGGCGGCCGGCCGCACAGGCCAGTTCACCATCGAGCAGCGCGGCGGCAACGCGATCCTGCTCCCCGGCGCGGGGGATCGGCGATGACGACGGGCGAGCGAGCATCGCAGGGAGCGCCGGCGACCGAGGAGCGGAACGAGTCCGGAGTCGAGCGGGGGGATCGGCGATGACGACGGGCGACGAGGCGGGGTACGGCGCGGCCGTCGCGCCCGGCGGGGGCTTCCGGAAGGGCGCCTTCGGGGTGTCCGGCAGCGGCGACACGTCGGGCTTCGGCGGCCTGGTCCGGGTGGAGCCCGGTGGCGCGGTTGCCCTGCAGACCACCGACCGCCCCTACGGCGGCTGGTTCGACGAGGTCACCGATGCGCTGATCGAGGCCGTGGGCCAGGCCACGTACGACGCCGCCGTCCGGCGCGTGCTGATCGACCGCGGCGAGATCACCTACTTCGTCGTCCGGGAGCACCTGCTGACCCTCGTCCAGGCCCTGCGGGACGACGAAGCTCTCCGGTTCGAGCTCTGCAGCAGCGTCTCGGGGGTCGACTACCTCGACAGCGGCGGCCCGGCGGTGACCCCTGGCCGGCCCCGGCTGCACGTGGTCTACCACCTGACCTCGATGACCTACCGCCGGCGGATCCGGCTGGAGGTTGCGGTGACCGCCGAGGACCCGCACGTCCCGTCGCTGACCGGCCTCTACCCGACGGCCGACTGGCAGGAGCGCGAGACGTTCGACATGTTCGGGATCGTCTACGACGGGCACCCCGGGCTGACCCGGATCCTCATGCCCGACGACTGGGA
>JAICZD010000277.1 GCA_025933855.1 Modestobacter sp.
CCCGGCCTCCCCGCGACCTGAGAACTCGGCCCCGGCGGGGCGTCCTTCCTCAGCCGACCGCGCCCAGGAAAACGTCGGCCACGTCGACCGCCAGCCGGCTGGTCTGCCCCGCCTCGACCAGCACGGCGAAGGCCATGTCGCCCTGCGCGCCGCCGAGCCGGTAGCCCATGAACCAGCCGTGCGCGTCCGGCGGGGTCTTGTCCCCGAACTCCGCGGTGCCCGTCTTGCCGTAGACCTCGCCGCGGTCGGCGAGGGCCTTGGCGGTTCCGGTCAGCACCACCTGGCGCATCATCGGCCGCAGGTCCTCGAGCACGGCCGGGGAGGGACCGGCCGGAGCCGGGCCGGCCGGCTCGGCCCCGAGCACCTCCACCGGGGCGGCGGGCGTGCCGCTGGCGATGCCGGCGGCGACGAGGGCGAGCTGCGCGGGGCTCATCAGCACCTGACCCTGCCCGATGGCGTCGGCGGCCTTGGTGGTTCCGGTGCTGGTCGCGGGCACCGCACCGCTGAAGATGCCGACCGGCAGCTTCCAGTCGCTACCCACGCCGTAGGAGGTGGCGGCGGCCGACAGCGCGCCGTCGGGCAGGGTGAGCGCCTGCTGGATGAACGTGGTGTTGCAGGACTGGGCGAACGCCTCGGTCAGCGGAACGGTGCCCAGGTCGAACTGGTCCTCGTTCTCGAACTCGCGGCCCTCGACGGTGGTGGTGCCCGGGCAGGCGACCGGCGTCTCGGGGGTGAGGGTGCCGGCCGACAGCAGCGCCGTCGCGGTGATCGTCTTCATGCTCGACCCGGGCGGGAACCGGCCGGTGAGCGCGTTGCCGGGGTTCGCGGCCTCGTTGGAGCTCACCGCCAGCAGCTCGCCGGTGCCCGGCCGGACGACCACCAGGTGGGTGGGCAGCGGCTGGGTGGCCACGGCGGCGTCCGCCGCGTTCTGCAGCGCCGGCACCAGCGGCGTCTGCACGGCGGTGCCCGGCACCGGCGGGACCGTGCCGACCTCGACCCCGGTGTCGCCGGTGCCCTCGTCGGTGCTGACGACCGAGACGCTGAAGCCCGGTGTGCCGGCCAGCCGTGCCTGCTCGGCGCGCTGCAGACCCGACAGGCCCAGCTGGTCGCCGGTGGCGTAGCGGGCGGTGCCGTCGGCGTCCTTCGACTCCTCGAGCACCTCGGCGGTCGCCGGGCCCACCCGGCCCAGCAGCGCCAGCGCGAACCGGGAGGTGGGGGCCAGCAGCCGGGTGGAGGTGGGGAAGACCGCGCCGGGAAGGTCGAACACCCGGGCCCGGATCGCCTCGAAGTCCGGCCGCCGCAGCGTGACCACCGGCACGAACTGGCCGGCCGGAGCCGCCTGGACGTCCTTGGTGATCTCCTCGGCAGGGATCCCGGTGGCCGCGGACAACCCGGCAGCCAGCGCCGGGAGGTCGGTCACCTGCGCCGGGTCGACCCCCACGTTGACCACCTCGGTGGGCGTGAACAGCGGGGTTCCGCCGGCGTCGGTGATCGGCGCCCGGTCGGCCAGGCTGCGGTCCAGCCGAAGGTGCTGGCCGGCGCCCAGCCGGGGGTGCACGATGGTGGGCTCGCTGACCACCTGCCAGCCGTCGTCCCCCTCGGCCAGGTCGAGGGTGGCGTCGTAGGTCCAGTCCGGTGCGGCGGCGAGATCCCAGGTCGCGGTCCAGGCGACGGTCGCCTTGTCGTCCTTCACGGCCACCGCGCCGGGCTTCGCGGCGAGCGTGGCACCGGGCAGGTCCCCGGCGGTCTGCTCCAGCAGGGCGGCGGTGGCGCCGGGGTCGGTGGTGTCCGCGGCGGCCGCCTTGAGATCCCCCGTGGTCCAGTCGCCGAGGAAGGCCTCGGCCGCGGTGCGGACGTCGTCCGCGGAGTTGCCGGAGCAACCGGCCAGCACCGGCGCCACCAGCAGCAGTGCCCCGCCGGCCGCCACGGCGACCCGGGTCCGACTTCGTCCATTCCGCACGCCGCCAGCTTCCCAGACCGCCCGGTGCTCTCCGGTGGACGAGCGGGCACCGGTGGGGCGCCCGGGGCGGGTGCGCTAGAAGAGCACCGAGGCGTACGTGCCGACCTGGCTGAACCCGACCCGGGCGTAGGCGGCGCGCGCCGGGCTGTTGAAGTCGTTGACGTACAGGCTGACCACCGGAGCGATCGCCGTCCGGGCGTACTCGACGACGGCCGCCGTCCCCCGCTGGCCGATGCCCTGCCCGCGGTACGGGGGCGCGACCCACACCCCCTGCAGCTGGCAGGCGTCCCGGCTGACGGCGCCGATGTCGGCCTTGAACAGCACCTCGTCGTTCCGGATCCAGGCCAGCGCCTGGCCGGCGCGGACCAGCTCGGCCACCCGGGCCCGGTAGCCGGCCCCGCCGTCGACGCGCAGCGGGCTGACCCCCACCTCCTCGGTGAACATCGCGATCGCCGCGGGCATCAGGATGTCCAGCTGGTCCGGCCGCACCGGGCGGACGCCGGGCTCGGCGGCCACCGCGGGCGGCCCGTCGATGGCCAGCAGCGGCTGGCGGGGCCGCACCTCGCGGGCCGGGCCCCAGTGCGGGGCCAGCCGTTCCCACAGCGGCAGGACGGCGGCGGCGGGCCCGACGACGGTGGAGCAGCGGCGCCCGGCCCGGCGGGCCCGGTCGGCGAAGGCCGCCGCAGCCGCGGTCTCCGTGCCGGGGCGGGCGAAGGGGATCAGGTTGGCCCCGGCCAGGCACACCGCATCCAGCCGACGCCCGGAGTGCAGGCCCCACAGCGGAGCGCCGAGCGACGTCGCCGCGGCGCCGTGGACCTCGATGCGGCCGGCGAGCATGCAGGCGGCGACCGGATCGGTGGCCAGCAGGGCGCGGACGGCCCCCTCGTCGTCCTCGTCCAGGACGCGCGCGGCTGCGGCGCGCAGCACGCCGAGCCCCTGCCCCCGCCTCGTTCCCTGCCCGCCTGGCTCAGGCGACGGTGACGACCGGCGCGCCGGACGGGGTGCCGGCGTGGGCCTGTTCCTCGGCGATACGCAGAGCCTCCTCGATGAGCGTCTCGACGATCATCGATTCCGGCACGGTCTTGACCACCTCGCCCTTGACGAAGATCTGCCCCTTGCCGTTGCCGGAGGCGACCCCGAGGTCGGCCTCCCGGGCCTCGCCGGGCCCGTTGACCACGCAGCCCATGACGGCGACCCGCAGCGGCACCTCCATGCCCTCCAAGCCGGCGGTGACCTCGTTGGCCAGCTTGTAGACGTCGACCTGGGCCCGGCCGCAGGACGGGCAGCTGACGATCTCCAGGCCACGCTGGCGGAGGTTGAGCGACTCCAGGATCTGGTTGCCGACCTTGACCTCCTCCACCGGAGGAGCCGACAGCGAGACCCGGATGGTGTCCCCGATGCCGCGGGACAGCAGGGCACCGAACGCGACGGCGGACTTGATCGTGCCCTGGAACGCCGGACCGGCCTCGGTGACGCCGAGGTGCAGCGGGTAGTCGCAGCGCTCGGCCAGCAGCTCGTAGGCGCGGACCATGACGACCGGGTCGTTGTGCTTGACGGAGATCTTGATGTCCCGGAAGTCGTGCTCCTCGAAGAGGGACGCCTCCCACAGCGCCGACTCCACCAGCGCCTCCGGAGTCGCCTTGCCGTACTTCTCCAGCAGACGGCGGTCCAGGGAACCCGCGTTCACACCGATACGGATCGGCGTCAACGCCGGCTCGCTCGACCCGC
>JAICZD010000292.1 GCA_025933855.1 Modestobacter sp.
AGGAACGCCTCGAACTCGTCGTCGGCCCGGTCGACCTCGTCGACCAGCAGCACCGACGGGGAGTCCTCCAGCGCCTGCAGCAGCGGCCGGGCCAGCAGGAAGCGGCGGTCGTAGAGGGACGCCTCCAGCTCCGCGGTGCCGTGGCCGTCGTGCGCGGCCTCGGCGGCCCGCAGGTGCAGCAGCTGGCGGCCGAAGTCCCAGTCGTACAGCGCCTGGCTGGCCTCCAGGCCCTCGTAGCACTGCAGCCGGTACAGCGGCCGGCCGGTGACCTCGGCCAGCGCTCGCGCCAGCGCGGTCTTGCCGACCCCGGCCTCGCCTTCCAGGAAGAGCGGCCGGTGCATGACCAGCGCCAGGTACGCCGCCGTCGTCAGCCCCTCGTCGGGCAGGTAACCGGTGGCCTCCAGCGCGGCGGCGAGCGCACCGGGGTCGCCCGGCAGGGCCGGTAGAGCCGGACGGGGGGCCGGCGGGGTGGGCTCGCGCACCACTGCAGCATCCCACCCCACCGGGTCGCGACGTCGGCGGGCGCGTTCCCCGCCCCCGCCGGCACCCCATCCCCCCACCTGCGGGGATCCGCGGTCAGTCCTCCGTCATGGCCGGCAGGTAGTCGTCGTAGCTGGCGATCACGTCCTCCAGGTCGACCGTCTCGGGGAAGTCCGCGACGTCCTGGTGCCGGCGGAGGAACTCCACCGTCCGGCGGACGACGTCCTCCTCGTCGTCGCTGCCGATCTGGTCCATGACGTCGGGGCTGACCCGGAACCAGGTGCGCACGTCCTCCAGCTCGGTCGGCTGGGTCACCAGGTAGCCGTGCTCGCCCTGCGCGTCGATTTCCATGTCCTCAGGCATGGGACCGCCCTACCCGGGCAGCCCCCGGCGGAACGCGACCGGCCCGCCGGAGAGGATGAGCGCATGCCGACCCCCACCGACGAGCTGGCGCCGGGGAACGACCTGCGCGCGTTCGTCGACGCCTCGCCCTCCCCCTCCCACGCGGTGGCCGAGCTGGCCCGACGGCTGGCGGCGGCCGGGTTCACCGAGCTGGCCGAGACCGACCGGTGGGAGCCGGCGCCGGGAGCCGAGCACTTCGTCGTCCGCCGTGGCGGCAGCCTGATCGCCTTCCGGGTGGGCAGTGCCCCGCTGTCCGCGTCGGGCATGCGGCTGGTCGGCGCCCACACCGATTCGCCCACGTTCAAGGTGCGTCCGCTGCACGACGTGCGGCAGGCCGGCTACCGGCTGGTCGGGGTGGAGCCCTACGGCGGGGCGCTGCTGCACACCTGGCTGGACCGGGAGCTCACCGTGGCCGGCCGGGTGGCGCTGCGCGCCGGGTCCACCGCCCTGGTCCGGCTGCCGGGGGCGCCGTTGCGGCTGCCGTCGCTGGCCATCCATCTGGACCGCAGCCTCCGGGAGGGCCTGACCCTCGACCCGCAGCGGCACCTGGTGCCGGTGTGGGACCGCGACCTGGGGACGGCGCCGGGGCTCACCGAGGCGCTGGCGGACGCCGCCGGCGTCGGGGTGGACGACGTGCTGGGCCACGACCTCGTGCTCGCCGACACCCAGCCGGCCGCCCGCACCGGTGCCGACGGCACCTGGATCGCCGCGCCCCGGCTGGACGACCTGGCCTGCTGCCACTCCGGGCTGTCGGCGCTGCTGGCGGCACCCGCGGCCGAGCGCACCCAGGTGCTGGTCTGCAACGACCACGAGGAGGTCGGCAGCGGCTCGATGGCCGGGGCCCGGGGCAGTTTCCTGGCCGACGTCGTCGACCGGCTGGTGGCGGCCACCGACCCCGGTGAACCGCAGGCGGTGCACCGGGCGGTGGCCCGGTCGGTGCTGGTGTCGGCGGACATGGGGCACGCCGTCCACCCGACCCGCTTCGACCGGCACGAACCGCAGCACACCCCGCGGCTCGGCGGCGGGCCGGTCCTGAAGCTGAACGCCAACCAGGCCTACGCCACCGACGCGCTCGGCGGCGGCTGGTTCGCCGAGCGGTGCGCGGACGCCGGCGTGCCGGTCCAGTACTTCGTCAGCCGCGCCGACCTGCCCTGCGGCAGCACCATCGGCCCGCTGACGGCCACCCGGCTGGGCATCCCGACCGTGGACGTCGGGGCGCCGATGCTGGCCATGCACTCCTGCCGGGAGCTGGCCTCGGCGCTCGACGTCCCGCTGATGGTCGGCGCGCTGACCGCCTGCCTCACCGAGTGACCGGTGGACCGGCCGGCCGGTCGACCGGCCGGCGACAGGCGGCAACCGCCGTCCGGGAGCAGGATCGAGCACGCCGCAGCCCCGCTTCCCCGGAGATCCCGTGACCGAGCACCTGCGCGACCCCGCCGAGAACGACGCCGCCGCCGAAGACACCCTCTCCCCCGTCGTGGACCTCAGCAGGTGGCGGCTCAACGCGCTGCCCGACGCCAGCTCCGACGAGGACTGGGACGACGACCGGGAGCTGTTCGACCCGGACGGGAACCGGGTGGACACCTGGCGGGAGGGCTACCCGTACAGCGAGCGGATGGAGCGCCGCGAGTACGAGATCGCCAAGCGCAGGCTGCAGATCGAGCTGCTGAAGCTGCAGGGCTGGGTGAAGGACACCGGTCAGCGGCTGGTGCTGGTGTTCGAGGGCCGGGACGCCGCCGGCAAGGGCGGCACCATCAAGCGCTTCACCGAGCACCTCAATCCGCGCGGCGCGTATGTCGTCGCGCTGGACAAGCCGTCGGAGCGCGAGAGGACCCAGTGGTACTTCCAGCGTTACGTGCAGCACCTGCCGGCGGCCCGCGAGATCGTGCTGTTCGACCGGTCCTGGTACAACCGCGCCGGCGTGGAACGGGTCATGGGCTATGCGACCCCGCCCGAGCAGGCGCAGTTCCTCCACCAGGCCCCGCTGTTCGAGCAGATGCTCG
>JAICZD010000162.1 GCA_025933855.1 Modestobacter sp.
ACCTGACCTTCCGCTTCACCGATGCGGCCACCGGCGCGCCGGTGGACGACCTGCAGCCGTACCTGGCCGCGGCCGGGCACGTGGTCGTGATGCGCGGGGACGCCGCGACCTTCGCCCACGAGCACGCCGACGTCCGGGACGGCGGCGGGGACCCGGTGTTCGCTCTGCCCGGCCAGACCTACGGCCCGCAGATGACGGTGCACCTGCACCTGGACGCCCCGGGCACCTACCGGCTGTGGGGCCAGTTCCGGCTCGCCGACGGAACGGTGATCACCGCGCCGTTCACCGTCACCGCCTCCTGATGCCCGCCGGTGCTGCGGGATGCCGGGGAAGCGGTCGCCGCCGGGTCGCTCAGGCGGGCCGGCAGACGCAGCCGCGGTGGAGCGCGGAATCCACGGTGGCCCGGCAGAACCGCAGCCCGATGGGGTCGTGGTCGGCGACCCGGTGGGGGCACGCGGCACATGCGGCGCCCTCCACCGGTTGCGGGTGGGTCGGGAGCGGCCTCTCGGGCAGGACCGTGTGGGTGGGAGGCGATGCTGTGACTGGCATGGTGGCTCCTTCGCTGGCTCGGATGGAGCGGGTGCCCTGGCGGGGGCCTGCCCCCAGCATGCTCCGCGACCGCCCATCCGCCTACGGTCGCTCCCGGTCGACCGGGAGGGGCCGACGCTGCCGACGGCCGGAAGCGTGGGCCCGGCCCATCCACGAGGTCACGGATCGGGAGGCAGCGGTCTCGCCGGCCAGTCGTGCAGCCGCGCGCCCAGCACCGCAGCATGCAGGGCGAACCGCTGGTCGGGCCGCGCGACGCTGTACCCGGTGAGCTGCGCGACCCTGGCCAGGCGGTAGGTGACGGTGCGGACCGAGACGTGCAGCCGCCGGGCCGCTTCCGTCGCGACGTCCCCGGCGTCGAAGTACTCCTGCAGGGTCTCCACCAGCGGCCCGGCCCCGCCGCGGCTCTGCTGCAGCGGGCCCAGCACGTCGCGCACCAGATCGACGATGGCCGCCTGATCGCGGCCCAGCACCCGGTACACCAGGACGTCGCGGGCATGGAGGACCTCGGCGTCCAGACCGAGCCGGTCGGCCACGTCGAGGGCGTCCCGCGCCTCCTCGTAGGAGCGCGGGATGCCGAAGGCACCCGGGAACGCCCGGCCGGCGGCCACCCGCCAGCGCTGCCCGCCGGCGAGCCGGCCGAGATCGGCATGGATGACCGCGCCCACGTCCACCGAGTGTGCCGACGAGGCGGTGGCGGTCGCCCGGGCGGGGATGACGACGACCACCCGGCCGTCCTTGGTGGCGACCAGCACGTCCCGGTCGCCGAACCGGTCGACGACGGCCCGCTCCAGACCGATGGCCGCGCGGTCCACCAGCGCACCCGGGTCGCCGGGGACGGCGAGCGCCACGTGGTGGGCCTTTCCCAGGTCGATCCCGAACGGCTCGGCGCGCTCCACCATCCGCGAGACATCGGCGTCACCGCGGAGCAGGTCGTCGACGAACTCCCGGCGCAGCGCCTCCTCGTGGCGGATCATCTCCCGCCGCTCGGACTGGTGGCCGTCGACCAGCACGCCGACGGCGTCGTCCAGCACGCGCAGGACCGCCTCGGCGGCGCCCCGCACCTTCTCCGGATCCTTCGAGCGGACCACGACCGGCAGTTCGCGCCACAGCCGCCAGGCCGCGGACAGGTAGAGGTCCACCGCCCGGCGGGCGCCCACGCCGTCGGTGGCCGCGCGCCGGCCGAGCTCCCGGACCGCGTCCAGTTCCCACGCATCGGGGCGGCGTCCGTTGATCGCGGCATCGGCCAGCATCGGCAGGTACTCGCCGAGCAGGTCGGCCGGCGCCTGGCAGGAGGCTGCCGCCGACTCCGCGACCCGGGTCAGCCAGTCGGCGGGGACGGGTGGTTCACCGAACCGCCCGGGATGCCGGGTGCCTGCCATCTGTCCTCCTCGCGCCGAGTGGCCGTCGGGCTGAGCGCCGGACCGGGCGGACATTGCCGACGACCGGCAACCCCAGCATGCACCAGCCGGCCGGTGCGGGCCCTGGTGGGGCGCCCTTCATCCCGGCAGAGTGGGCCTCGACAAAGGAGGTGGGTCGTGCTCAGCACACACGAACAGCAGGTCTGGGATGACATCGAGAGGTACTACGTGCCCCCATCGGGCGAGGCCACCGCGGTCGGCGGCCTCGTCGCGGGTCAGCAGGAAAGTGCCGTTCCGACCGTGGACGACCTTCCGGTCACGGTGCTCGGCGGCGCCATGCTCGCGATCATGCTGGTCATCTTCGGTGAGGTGACCACAGGGCTGGTGCTCGGCGCAGCCACGGTGCTCGGGTGGCTGCTGTGGCGCTACGGCTGGCAGCTGGCCGCGGCAGACTCGGCCGCTGCATTGCCGGTGGACGGCGAAGAAGGCCCGGCCGGTGCCGAGCCGCGCGGATCCGCGGGGCGGACGAGGAACCCGCGCTGGGCGGACCTGCCGGACGTCGGCTGAGGCGCTCGGCGACCCCTCCGCCCCCGCCCGGTGCCTGCGGGGCGAGGTCGGAGGGCTGTCGGTCTTGTTGCCGCCGCCGGCGGAGAACATCCTGTGCAGGCCGACCGCCGACACGGGAGAGCCGAGTGACCGCTGAAGGAAAGCCGCAGGACCTCGTCGACGCGTTCGCGGAGGCCCTGAACGCCAAGGATCCGGAGGCCCTGGGTCGCCTGTTCGCCGAGGACGCCGAGTTCGTCAACATCCTCGGCATGCGCATGCGCGGGCGCGCCGGCATCGTCGCCGGCCACGCGTGGGCCTTCGACGGTCCGCTGCGAGGACGCCGCATCCGGTTCGACCGGGTCGACGAACTCGCGGTCACCGACGACGTGTCCGTGCTGCACGGGCACTGCCTGCGGGAGCTGGAGCCCGACGCCCCGGCCGACGGGCTGCCTCCCGGCGCCTCCGTGCTGGTGTTCGTCGCGCGCCGGGGACCGGCGGGCTGGGAGCTGGTGGCCGCAACGAACGTGACGGAGGCCGCGCCTCCGGGCGCCCCCTGAGCGTGCTGCCCTCCTGACCGCGACGCGGTCAGCCGACGTCCGCGCCGCGCCGGTCGAAGTCGGCGTGCCATGTCTGGTGACCGACGTGGTGATCTTCGCCGGCGGCGGGAAGGCTCGTAGGACGCCGGCTGCTCGCTTCGGGTGCCGCAACTTCTAGCCTGGCCGGGTGACGGGCGACGCTGGCAGACGGGTGCGCCTCCGGATGACGGCGCGGCCGGTCGACGAACCGCACCGCGTCTCCACCCCGCTGGAGTTGCTGTTCGATCTGACCTTCGTCGTGGCCGTCGCCAGCATCACCGCGCGACTGGCCTCCGGCATCGCGGCCGGGGAGGCGCTGGCCGAGCTGACGCCCTTCCTCCAGGTCTTCTTCGCGATCTGGTGGGCCTGGATGAACTTCACCTGGTTCGCGTCGTCCTACGACACCGACGACGTCCCCTACCGGATCCTGACGATGGTCCAGATGGCGGGAGTGCTGGTACTGGCGGCCGGGGTGCCGGCCGCGTTCGGGAACTCCGACTACCGCGCCATCACCGTCGGCTACCTGATCATGCGCGTCGGCTTGGTGGCCCAGTGGACGAGAGCGGGACGCGAGGACCCCGCGAGCCGGCGCACCGCCTTCCGCTACGCGCTCGGGATCTCGATCGTCCAGGTGGGCTGGCTCGCCCGCCTCGGCCTCGCGGAGGCCGGGGTGCTCGGGTCGGCGTCGCTGCCCGCGTTCCTCGCTCTGGTCGCCTGCGAGCTCGCGGTGCCGCGGTGGGCGGAGCGGACCCGGCCCACCAGCTGGCATCCGCACCACATCGCCGAGCGCTACGGGCTGTTCGTCATCATCCTGCTCGGCGAGAGCGTGCTCGCGACGTCGACAGGTGTGCAGGCCGCCTCATCGGCCGGGGCCGGAGTGAGCCGGTCGCTGGTGACGATCGCCCTCGGCGGACTGGTCCTGCTCTTCGCCCTCTGGTGGCTGTACTTCCTGGAGCCGGCGGGGGAGGGGCTCGTCCGGCGGCGCCACCGGTCCTACCTCTGGGGCTACGGCCACTACGGCATCTTCGCCGCTCTCGCCGCCGTCGGCGCAGGACTCGAGGTGGCGGTGGAGCAGCCCGGCCATTCCCTCGACGTGTCCGTGAGGAGCGTCGGGTACGCCGTCGCGGTTCCGGTCAGCGTGTTCCTCGTCCTGCTCTGGGCCGTCCACGCGCCGATCGTCACCCGGCCGGTCATCCCGCCCGTCCTCATCCTCGGCACGGCCGCGCTCATCGCGCTCGCGCCCCTGACGGGGGAGCTGGTCGGGCTGCCCACCGTGGTCGCGGGCATCGCCGGGCTGTGCTCGGCCCTGGTCGGGACGACGATCCTGTCCCGCCCGGCGGACGGCGTTGCCGAGCTCGACGGCTGAGGTGCCGCACGGGGCTCAGCCCCGCTGCAGCTGCTCCATGAGGTGCCGTGCGGTGAACAGGTCAAGATGAGCGCCGCCGACGTTCTTGAACAGGGTGATCTCCGCGTCGTCCATCCGCCCGGGTACCGAGCCGGAGCACAGCTGGAAGAGGTCACCCCGGATGCCGGACTCCAGCAGCACGCCGGAGTCCAGCGGCTGGCAGATGTCACCGGTCCGCCGCATGTCCTCGCGGGTGTCGACGAAGACGGCCGACCGGCGCACCGCGGCGTCGTCGGCCTCCCGCATCGACGGGGTGTAACTGCCGATCAGGTCCAGGTGCGTTCCGGGGCGCAGCACGTCACCCTGGACCAGCGGAGTCGTCGACATCGTGACGCACGTGATGATGTCCGCCTGCGCGCAGGCCTCGTCCAGGTCGGCGGCCGCCGCAACCCGCACGCCCGGCAGGTCGGTCGCCGTCGCGAGGGCGACGGCGCGGGCCGGCGTCCGGTTCCAGACGAGTACCTGCTCGATGCCGGGACGCACGCTGGTGTGCGACCGGATGACGTGCGGCGCCAGGCCGCCGGCGCCGACGACGAGCAGCACGGCCGAGTCCTCCCGGGAGAGCAGCTGGACCCCCAGGGCGGAATCGGCGGCCGTCTTGCGGACCGTCATCGCCGCGCCGTCGGCCACCAGCCGGACCGATCCGTCCTCCCCGTCGAAGAGGACGACGACGCCCTGCACGGACGGCCGACCCGGGCTGCTCGCCAGGTTGCCGGGAAAGACGCTGACCAGCTTCGCTGCGATCATGTCGCCCGGCGCCCATGCCGTCAGCGCGAGGAAGTCGTTCTCCCGTCCGGAGGGGTCGGCGGAGACGATCGTGCGGATCCGGGGAGGAAGGGGAGTGCGATGGGCCTCGTGCAGTGCGGCCACCAGCTGCGGGTAGGGGAGGTTGCGTTCGACGGTCTTCGCGTCGACCACGAGCACGGGAACTCCTGTTCGTCGGGGCCGGGCACGGCACCCGGGCGGGATTGCAGCCGAGCGCGGGCCGCGCGCGGAGGGCCGGTCCCGTGCTGAACCCGCTCCACCTGCGCACCCTGATCGAGGTGGTCCGCACCGGCTCGTTCGCCGAGGCCGCCCGGCGGCTGGGCTATACCCCCTCGGCGGTGTCGCAGCAGATCTCCGGACTGGAGCGTGCCGCCCGGCTGACGCTGTTCGAGCGCGAGCCGCAGAGCGTCCGCCCGACCGTGGCCGCCGAGCTGCTCGCCGAGCGGTCGCAGGAGGTGCTCGCCTCCTTCGACGCCATCGATCAGGAGATCGACGCGATCTCCTCCGGTTCGCAGGGCCGGCTTCGGATCGGCAGCTTTCCGACGGCCAGCGCCACCCTGCTGCCGCTGGGCCTGGCGGCGTTCGTGCAGCGCTACCCCGCCGTCCAGGTGCAGCTGGACGAGGGGGAACCGGACGAACTGCTCGAGGTTCTCCAGGACGGCGAACTCGATGTCGCCCTCGTCTACCGGTATGACCTGGTGCCGCGCGCCTGGCCGCACCGGCTGGTGGAGACCGAGCTGCTGCACGAGAACCTGCTGCTCCTGCTGCCCGGCGCCCACCCGCTCGCCGGTCGCGCGCAGGTCGGCTTCGGGGAACTGGCGGACGCCACCTGGATCGCCAGCCGGGAGGGCTCGGCCGGCGCCACCTGCCTGGAGCGGGCCTGCGCCACGGCCGGTTTCGCGCCGCGCATCGCGTTCCGCAGCAACAACTACGGGGTGGTCGCCGGGCTGGTCGGCGCCGGCCTGGGCGTCGCGATGGTTCCGGCCCTGGGTCACGACAGCTCGGCGCCCGGTGTCACCGTGGCGGACGTCGGCGGCGTCCGTCTGCAGCGGCACGTGTCTGCGCTGCACCGGGTCGCCAGCGTGGCCACGCCGGTGCACGAGGTGCTGACCGCCTTCCGGGAGGCCGCCGAGCGGATGAACCCGGGCCGGCTGCACGCCCAGGGCTCCGCGCTCCAGCGGACCCCCGGCGGAAGCCCGTCGGGGGACGCGGCCGCCGACGGGCTCACGCCGTGAACTTCACGCCCTGGGCCAGCGGCAGCTCGCCGGAGAAGTTCACGGTGTTGGTGGCCCGCCGCATGTAGCTGCGCCAGGCGTCCGACCCGGACTCCCGGCCGCCGCCGGTCTCCTTCTCCCCGCCGAAGGCCCCGCCGATCTCCGCTCCCGACGTGCCGATGTTGACGTTGCTGATGCCGCAGTCCGAGCCGTCGGCGGCCAGGAACCGTTCGGCCTCCTGCTGGTCGCCGGTGAAGATGCTCGACGACAGGCCCTGGGGCACCGCGTTGTTCAGCGCGATCGCCTCGTCGAGGTCGTCGTAGGTCATCAGGTACAGCAGCGGCGCGAAGGTCTCGCTGCGGACGATCTCGCTCTGCTCCGGCATCCGGGCCAGCGCCGGCTCCACGTAGAAGGCGTCCGGGGCGGACTCGGCGAGCCGCCGGCCGCCGCCGACCAGCAGCTCCCCGCCCTGCTCACCGGCGGCCGACAGTGCGCGCTGCATCCCCTCGTAGGCCGGCTGGTTGATCAGCGGCCCGACCAGGGTCGACTGCTCCATCGGGTTGCCGATGACCAGCGTTCGGTAGGCGGCGGCGACCCGGTCAGCCAGCTCGTCGGCGATGCTCCGGTGCGCGATGACCCGGCGCATGGTGGTGCAGCGCTGCCCCGCCGTGCCGGCGGCGGCGAACACGACGCCCCGGGTGGCCAGGCCCAGGTCCGCGGACGGCGCCACGATGGCCGCGTTGTTGCCACCCAGCTCCAGCAGGCACCGGCCGAAGCGGGCCGCGACCCGCGGGCCGACGGCCCGGCCCATCCGGGTGGAGCCGGGGGGGCGGGGCAGCGCGGCGCCCGGGGGGGCGGCGAGCATCACGCCGACCGCCGCGCCCCCCCCGCCGGGTGGTGGGCGGCGGCGCGGCCGTCGGCGCGATGCCCGGCCCCCCCCCGGGGGGCGCGCTGCCCCGCCCCCCCGGCTCCACCCGGATGGGCCGGGCCGTCG
>JAICZD010000231.1 GCA_025933855.1 Modestobacter sp.
CCCCGTGAGGCGGCGGAGCCGGCCGGGGATCCGCCCGGCGCGGGACACGGGCCGAGCCGGAGCGATTGACCAGCCGGGCGGTCTCCCCCCGGCGGCGCAGCGCGTCCAGCACGGCCAGGCCGATGGCGCCGGTGCCGAAGATGACGTGCCGCGGCGCGGTGGTCATGACCGCGCCCCGACCGGTGCGGGGCGGCCGTCCGGGTCGACGGTCGCGGGGTAGGGCAGCAGTACGTGCAGCAGCAGCCCCGACAGGGCGGAGAAGGTCACGGCTCCGTAGGCGCCGAAGATGGTGAACTGCTCGTCGACGGCGATCCCGCCGAGGGTCGTCGCCGTCCACCCGAGCGCCCACAGGACGGGCATCGCGGCGGCCCACACCCAGCGCCGTCGGGCGGACCGGGGGAGGGCCGCGGCCTGCGCGATCCCGAGGACGACACCGGTGAGCGCGCCCATCAGCACGAGGTCGGCCAGGGACGTCCGGTACCCGACCGTGGCGGCGCCGAGGAGCAGCCCCACCCCCATGCCGGCGGCGGTGGCCGGAGCCCACCTGCGGACGTCGAGCCGCCCCCGGCTCAGCAGCGCCTGCGCAGCGCCGACCACCAGCCCGGCGACCGCGCCGCCGGCCAGTGCGGCGACCGGGCTGTCGACGCGGCCGGCGACGCCGGTGCCGGCGAGGCCGGCCAGCGGAAAGGCGAGGAACCCGGCCAGCCAGATCAGCCAGGTACGCAGGAACGAGGACTCCCGGGTGCCGGTGGAGCCGGTGCCGGTCATGGCGGTCAGCTCCGGACGCCGGTGGCGGCCGGCCGACGTGCGGCGATGGCGGGCTCCGGGGCGTCCGGGATCGCCGGCTCGCCCGGGTGCAGCGAGCGCCGGAGCAGGACGACGCCGAGAGCGGCCACCCACAGCCCCCAGCCGGTGCTGCCCAGCAGGCCGGCGAGGTCCAAGACCGGAAAACCGGGGACGGCGGTGGCCAGGATGTCGCCCTGGTTGAGCAGGTAGACGGTGCTGACCGCGAGCCCGGTGATGCCCAGCCAGCGGGGCAGCACCCGGCTGCGGAGGATGATCGCGCTGAGGGTGACCGACCAGCCGATCACCAGCAGTTGACCCAGGTGCTCACCGAGCAGCGCGCCGCCGAACTGGTGCTGCGCCGTCCACGCCGCCTCCACCGCGGAACGGGTGGTGGCGTCCCCGGCGACGTAGGACTCGGCGAGCGGCGGGACGACGAACACCCACCGCAGGAAGCCGATCAGCGACAGCACCACGGAGGTGGCACCGGCATAGGTCGCGGCGCGCAGCACTGGATCGTTCCGCCGTTCCAGCACCGCGGGGAGCAGCAGGATCGGAACGAGCAGCACCGCGTAGGTCCAGGCGGTGGCGAACCAGGTCCACACCAGGCTGGTCCCGCCGGCGAGGAAGGCAGGGAGGACCACATCGGCGGGCTGCCGCAGGATGTCCGGCCAGTCGAACGTGGCGGACAGCACCGTCGCCGCCGCGCCGAACGTCAGGGCGCCGGCGAGGAACAGACCACCCGTCGTCCGGCGTAGCCCGTGGCCGTCGAGAGTTGGTGTCATCGATACTCCCTGGACGGTGTACAAATCTTGTACGCCGTGCAGAGAAGAGTTCTACTGTGCGGGAGCCACGTCAAGGGGGTAGGTCCGGCCGATGTCCGCACCCGTGAGGCGACGCCGTCCCGGCCCGCAGCGCGCCCTCAGCGAGGACGAGATCCTCGACGCCGCGCTGGACCTGCTGGACGAGGGCGGCGCGGACGCCGCGTCCGTGCGCGGGATCGCCGCCCGGGTCGGGGTCGCACCGAACGCCGTCTACACCTACTTCCCGGACAAGGCCGCGGTGGTCCGGGCACTGGTCGAGCGGCTGATCGGCGGGGTCGACCACGACGCGTTCGCCGACCGCAGCCGGCCCTGGCGCGAGCGCGTCGAAGCCCTCGCGCTGGACCTGCGGGGTCACCTGTCGGCCCATCCCGGAGCGGTCGGCCTGATGGTCGGCGGCCCCATGGGGGGGCCGCATGCGCTGGCACTGAACGAACGGCTCCTGGAGCTGCTCGCCGATGCCGGGCTCGACCGCACCGACGCCGCGCGGGCGTCCTACCTGCTCATCACCTACGTGTTCGGATCGATGGCGCTGGAGGTCGCCGACCTGCACCGGGCCGGCCGGCTGCCGCCGGAGCCGGAGCGGATTGCGGCCCGGCAGGTCCGGTTCTCCGCGACGCCGGCCGACTCCTTTCCCCGCAGCGCGGCGGCGGCGGCGACGATGGCCGGCTACATCTCCACCGAGCAGTACCTGTGGGGCCTGCGCCGGATCCTCGACGGCATCACGGCGGTGCGGGATGACGGGCAGCTGCGGGATCAGAGGTAGCCGCGCGGGTCCAGGTCGGGCAGCTCACCGGGAACGATCCGACGTCCGGAGATCTCGTGGGCGATGATGCGCAGCCAGTGCCCCTTCTCCCCGGGCGCCCACGGCTGGACACCGGTGGCCCGCGTCCTCGCCACCAGGTCGGCGCGATGCCGCTCGCCGACCTCCTCGGCCGAGCCGCGGACCAGCACGCTCCAGCCGCTGCGGGTGCGGCGGTCGATCTCGTCCACCTCGAAGGTCACGTTGGCGTGCTCGGCGCCGCGCAGGATCGCCCCGGCATGGGTGCGGATGACCAGCGTCGTGCCGTCGAGAGCGTAGTTCACCGGAAGGATGAGCGGATAGCGCTCGGTGTTGAGCCCCAGCCGGCCGATCTCCTGGGTGCGCAGCAGCCGGTAGCACTCCTCCGGGGGGATGACCCGCAACTGCGCGTCGGAGGCGGCACCGGCACCGGGGTCCGTCATGGGTCCATCCTCCCGACCGGCCGGCCGGTGTGCACCGTGGACGGCCGGGCCGGCCCGCCGCCGGCGGCCGTCCGGGGCGGTTCCGGCGGTTGCAGCACCGAGCCGCGCCCGGCCCGCACGGCACGCCACTCCAGCACCAGCAGCACGACGGCCAGCCCGACCACGAACGTCCAGATCGCCGCGGAGATCACGCCGGCGCCCGACGACGCGGCAGCCGTGGCGCCGGCCAGGTTGTACAGCCCGTGCCAGACCGCGCAGGCCAGGACGCTGCGGGTGTGGTTGTACAGCCATGTCAGCACCACGGCGCCGCCGGCCATGCCGAGGATGAAGACCGGCAGCATCGCGATCGGGAAGTCCTCGTAGGTCCGGATCAGGAAGAACTGCGGGATGTGCCAACCCGCCCAGACGGCGGCGACGATGCCCGTCGCCGCAACCGGCGTCATCCGGCGCTGCAGGGCCGGCTGCAGGTAGCCGCGCCAGCCCGTCTCCTCGCCCCACCCACCGATCAGCACCAGGGCGGCAGCCACCCCGAGCGCGCCCCAGCCCGCGGGCAGACCGCTGAACTCGGCGAAGCCCGACCGCGGCGGCACCCCGGCGCCGGTGGCCCCCAGCAGGGCCAGGACGGCGAGCAGCGCCAGCAGCGGGCTGACCGCCGCCAGCCACCAGCGCCAGCCGATCCGCCAGGAGACCATCCGGGCGCCCAGCTCCCGCAGCGACGGGCGACCGGCCAGAGCGGAGCACAGCACCGCCGCGAGCAGCGGCCCCAGCAGCGCCGGAACGTGCGTCGGCCAGCCTCGCCCCGGGACGACGGTGGCACCCGCCGCGGCGAGGGCGACCACCCATGCCCAGCTGACCGCGTAGGCGAGGACGACGAACAGCACCGGCCGCGGGCCCGGCGACCGGTCCGCGAGGGTCCGGGGCCGGCGATGTCGGGGCTGCAGGATCACCACGGCCCGAGTCCACGCCGGCAGCGTCCGCTGCTCCATGAGTCCTTCGTCCGCGGCGACGGGCGGAAGGTCCCTACCTGCCGGCGCGCCGGCTCGGCGTAATGAAGGAGTGCAGCCCGACACGTCCACCGCCACGCTCGAGCCGGATCGGGCGGACGGGCCCAGCCCCCGCTTCGCCGGGATGACCCGAGATGGCGGCGGCCGGCTCCGGCTGCTGGGGATCACCTTGGTCGCGCTGGCCTGCGGTGTCGCGGTCAGCGCTGTGCTCGGCCCGCTGGTCCTGGGAGCGCTGCAGTACCGGACGTCGCCGACGACGCTCAACCAGCTCACCGGCAGCGATGCGGCCGGCCTGCTCGTCGTCGCGCCGCTGGCCCTGGTCGCCGGCGTGCTGACGCTGCGGCGTTCTCCGGCCGGGCCGCTGCTCGCCCTGGGCCCGGGCGGCTACGTGGTCTACACCTTCGCCCAGGTGGTCATCGGGCAGGAGTACCTGCGGCTGCCGGGCAACGTGGAACGGTTCTTCCCGCTCCTGCTGGCGGTCTTCCTGCTCGGTGAGGCCGTGGTGGTGCTGGCCTGGGGTGCGGTGCCGGCCGACCTGCCGGTGCCCTCCCGGCGGCTGGAGCGCACCGGCGGGGCCGCGCTGATCCTGGTCGCGGTGTTCCTGGTCTTCGGCCAGCACCTGCGCCCGATGCTGATCGCCTGGCAGGAGCCGGAATCGCTGACCGAGTACGCCTCCAGCCCCACCCCGTTCTGGATGGTCAAGCTGATGGACCTGGGCATCGTGGTGCCGGCAGCCCTGGCCACCGGGATCGGGGTGCTGCGCTCGGCGGCCTGGGCACGCCGGGCGATGTACGCCCTGCTGACCGGCTACACCTGCCTGGCGATCTCGGTGTCGGCGATGGCGGTGATCATGCTGCTCCACGACGACCCCGATGCCTCGCCGGGTCTGGCCGCCGGGTTCGTCGTGTTCGCCCTGCTGTTCGCGACCCTGACGGCCCTGCTCTACCGCCCGCTGCTCCGACGGATCCCGACGCCCGCGGGGAGCGCGACGTCCGGCCCGACGAGCCGAACCGGGATCCGACGGATGGGCACGGTCAGGCCGTCGGCAGGGCGGTACCGGTGCGCACCGTCGTGACGACGTCCGCGATGGCGCGGATCGAGCTGTCGGCGCCGCGCTCCTCCTCCATGAGTCCCTGGTGCGTCGAGTCCGCGACCCGGTGGCTGCTGACGGTGGAGAGCGCGGCCATCCGGTTCTGGAC
>JAICZD010000264.1 GCA_025933855.1 Modestobacter sp.
GCGGGGAGCCGACTGCGCTCCGGCGGGACCCGGCGCGGGCGTGGCCGGGCCGGCCGGCCCCTGTCGACGGGCGCCTTGCGGAGGCGTGGTGGCGGCCGACCGCTCGGTGGAACCTCTGCCGTCGCGCTGCCGGCGATCGGGCCGGGTACCGAACTCGGTCTCCAACCCGTGTTCCCGCAGGATCTCGGCGTAGGGCTTGGCAGCGGACGGACCGGCAGGAGCGGGTGCGGCAGCGGACGGCCTGGCAGCGGCGGGGGCCGCAGCAGCCCGCGGCGGCGCCGTCCTGGGACGGGGCTCGGGCGCCGGCTCGGGCGCCGGCCGGAGCCGGGTGTAGGGCTGGCTGGCCGCCGACGGCCGGGCCGGCCAGTCGGCCTTGCGCTCCTCGTCCTTGCGCCGGCGGCCCGGCCGCGTGCCGAACTCGGTCTCCAGCCCGTGCTCCTGGAGGATCTCGGCGAGCGATCGGACGCTGTACTCCCCGGAGTCCCCGGACTTCGCCATCACGCTCCCTCCAGCCAGTCGAGGCGGCGCAGGATGACTCCCTCGCGCAGCGCCCATGGGCAGATCCGCACGCACGGTACGTCCACCGCAGCCATGGCGGCCTGCGCCACGACGGCGCCGGCCGGCACCTGGTGCGCCCGTTGCGGGGACACGCCCTGCAGCTCGGCGAGCGCCGCGGACTCGATCCGCGAGACGAAGCCGATGACCTGGGCCAGGCCGGTCGCGGTGAGCTCACGGGGGACCCGCAGCCCTGCCCCGGACGGCGCGGCGCCGGCCAGCCGGGCCAGGGTGCGGAAGGTCTTGGAGGTCGCCGCCACCAGGTCGGGCTCACCGGCCGACCGCAACTTCGTGCCGGCCGGTTCCAGCAGGTCGCGGGCGTACTCGCCGAGCCGCTCCAGGGCCTGGAGGTCCGGTCGACCGCCGGTCTCGGCCTCGGGCAGGAAGCGCCGGGTCATCCGCCCGGCTCCCAGCGGCACCGACAGGGCGACGTCGGGCTCCTCGTCCCGCCCGGTGGCCAGCTCCAGCGAACCACCGCCGATGTCCAGGACGAGCAGCCGGCCGGCGCTCCAGCCGAACCAGCGGCGCACCGCGAGGAAGGTCAGCCGCGCCTCGTCCTCCCCGCTGAGCACGGTCAGCTCGACCCCGGTCTGCTCGCGCACCCGCCGCAGCACCGCCGCGCCGTTGTCGGCCTCCCGGATCGCGGAAGTGACGAAGGCCATCAGGTCGTCGCACCGCTGCTCGGCGGCCTGCTGCCTGGCCCGCTGAACCGCGGCGACCAGCCCGCGCTCCCCCGCCTCGGACAGCTGCCCGTCGGCACCTACGTGCTCGGCCAGCCGCAGCACCGACCGGTCGTCGTACATCGGCGTGGGGTGCGCGCCGCGATGGGCGTCGACCACCAGCAGGTGCACCGTGTTCGATCCGACGTCCAGCACACCCAACCGCATGCCGGAGAGTCTGCCGGGTCGCGGGCCTAGGCTTCGCCGGTGGCACCCGAAGTTCCGCCCGCGCCGCCGTCCGAGGTACCGCTGGACTTCGCCCGGGAATGGATCGAGTTCCCCGACCCGGCCGATCCCGCCCACGTCGTCCGCGCCGACCTGACCTGGCTGACCTCCGCCTGGAGCTGCATCTTCGGCCGCGGCTGCGCCGGCGTCGTCGCCGGGCGGGCCACGGACGGGTGCTGCAACCACGGCGCCTTCTTCACCGACGCCGACGACCTCGCCCGGGTCGGCGCGGCCGTGACCGAACTCACCGACGCCGACTGGCCGCTGGCGCCGCAGTGGCGCACCGACTGGACGGAGCCGGAGCCCCTCACCGAGGACGCTCCGGACGCCGACGAACCGGCCGGGCGGGCGCTGCGGACCCGGGTGGCCGACGGCGCCTGCGTCTTCCTGAACCGCCCCGGCTCGACCGCCGGCATCGGCTGCGCGCTGCACGCGCTCGCCCTGCGCACCGGCCGGCACCCGCTGGAGACCAAACCGGACGTGTGCTGGCAGCTCCCGGTACGACGCGAGCAGGAGTGGGTCCAGCGGCCGGACGGCACCCGGGTGCTGGTGTCCACGATCGGGGAATTCGACCGGCGCGGCTGGGGACCCGGCGGCCACGACCTGCACTGGTGGTGCACCGGGTCCCCCGCCGCGCACGTGGCCAGCGAGCCGCTGGTCATCACCTACGGCCCGGAGCTGGCGGCGCTGGTCGGCGGGCCGGCCTACGCGGAGCTACGCCGGCTGGCCGAGGCCCGACTGGACGCCGGCCTGGTCGCCCCGCACCCGGCCAGCCCCCGGCCAGTGCCGGTGCAGCTGCACCGGCGCCGTCCCGACTGAACCCCGGCTATCCGGTCCCCGACCGGTGCCGGCGCGGAAGGTCTGCCGGTAGGCCCGCGGGGAGACCCCCCGCCGGCGGCTGAACTGGTCCCGCAGGCCGGCCGCCGTCCCGAAGCCGACCAGGCGGGCGATCTCCTCCACCGGCGCGTCGCTGCCCTCCAGCAACGCCTCCGCGGCGGCGAGCCGCTGGTCCAGCAGCCAGGCGTGCGGCGTCGTCCCGGTGGTGGCCTTGAACCGGCGGGCGAAGCTGCGCGGGCTCATCAGCGCGCGGCGCGCCAGCAGGTCGACCGTGACGTCCTCGGCGAGATGGGTGACGGCCCAATCCAGGACGACGCCGAGCAGGTCGTCCTCGCAGCGGGCCACCGGCGCGTCGATGAACTGGGCCTGGCCGCCGTCCCGGTGCGGCGGCACCACCATCTCCCTCGCCAGCGCGTTGGCCGCCGCGGCACCCCACTCGCGTCGCACGAGGTGCAGCAGGGTGTCCACGCCCGCCGCCGTCCCGGCACCGGTGACCAGCCGGCCGTTGTCGACGTAGAGGACCGCCGGATCGACGCGCAGCGCGGGGAACCGGGCGGCCAGCTCTCCGGCGTACTTCCAGTGCGTGGTGACCCGCAGCCCGTCGAGGAGCCCGGTCGCGGCGAGGACGAAGGCACCGGTGCACTGGCTGACCACGGTGGCGCCCCGCTGGTGGGCGAGCCGCACGGCGTCCAGCAGCTGCGGCGAGGGGACCCGGTCGAAGACCTCCCAGGCGGTGATCGTCACGATGTCGGACGTCGCCAGCCGCTCGAGCCCGTGCTCCACGGTGAGCGGGATGCCGGTGTCGGTGCGCACGACCCCGGGCCGCTCGGTGACCAGGCCGAAATCGAACAGCGGCAGCCCCATCGCGCGGCGGTCGTAGCCGAAGACCTCCGCGGCCACGCCCAGGCCGAACGTGCCGACCAGGCCGTCGGCGACCAGGGCGCTGACCACGAGGGGACGACCCGTGTGCGACATGTCTCCACTATGGCAGAAAAGGTGCGTTGACGGTCACTTCTGCCACTCGTCCTCGCGCCTCAGCGGGCGCAGGCTCTTCCCATGTTGTTGATCACCTGCCCCGTGACCCGGACCGACGAGCTGGTCTCCGACCGGCGCATCCGATCGGTCACCAACCACCCGACGCACATCGCCCTGGCCGTGGAATGCCCCTGCGGTCAGGTGCACGTGTACCGCACCGGACGCCGGTGGGAGGACGCCGTGGCGCAGCGCGCCGCCGGGGCCCCCGTTCGGGCTGCAGAGGTCGGCGTCGCGGCGTAACTTCGAACACATGAGCGATTCCAAGGCACCGGTCAACAGTGGGCAGGCGGGCGACCCCACGGCGGAGAAGGACCCCTCCGACTGGGTCACCGGCGGGGAGCCGGCCACCGGCGCCCAGCGCAGCTACCTGGAGACCCTGGCCCGCCAGGCCGGCGAGGAGGTGCCCGACGAGCTGACCAAGGCCGACGCCTCCCGGAAGATCGACGAGCTCCAGGAGGAGACCGGCCGAGGTCAGTGACCCGCCGGCACGGACGCCGCAGGCGGTCGTCCCGGGCGGCGGGCCCGCAGGGTCCACCCCGGAGGTGACGGAGAGCGGCTCAGCGCCGCATGACCCGGCACCTGGCCGCGGTGGGAGGCCGCCAGGCCGACCATGGGCTCCGCCAGGCCGACCATGTGCCCCCA
>JAICZD010000001.1 GCA_025933855.1 Modestobacter sp.
CCCGGTCGCGAGCACCGCCCGCTCACCCAGCCGCTCCACCAGCGCGCCGCAGCCGAACGCGGAGGCGAACCGGAAGAAGGCGAAGGCGCTGACGGCCAGCCCGATCGCCGTCGTCCCGACGCCGTAGGAGCGGGCGAACAACGGGATGGCCGGGGCCACCACCCCGAAGCCGAGCGCCACGACGAAGGCGATGACGGCCAGCACCCGGACCTCGCGCGGCAGGGCTGGGTCGGTCCGGCGTCGTCGCACGAGCGCAGATCCTGACCGATCCGCGGGCCGGCCCGTCACCCGCCCGGTGGACGCGCATCCCGGCGGCGGCGCCCGGCGCGGCTAGGGTCCGGCCGTGGGCGGCGATCGAGCACCGGCGATCCGGGTGCGCGAGCTGCGCAGGACCTTCCGGGTGGCCGAACGCGAGGCGGGGCTGGCGGCCTCGGTGCGCAGCCTGGTGCGGCGCACCCACCGCGACGTCGAGGCCGTCGCGGGGGTCTCCTTCGACGTGGCGCACGGCGAGGTGGTCGGGTTCCTCGGGGCGAACGGCGCGGGCAAGACCACGACCCTGAAGATGCTCTCCGGGCTGCTGCATCCCACGTCCGGCGAGGTCGCCGTCCTCGGCTGCACCCCGGCCCGGCGCGAGCGCGAGTTCCTGCGGCAGATCACCCTGGTGATGGGCAACCGCAACCAGCTGCAGTGGGACATCCCCGCGGCGGACTCCTTCGAGATGAACCGGGCGATCTACCGCATCCCCGACGCCGAGTTCCGCCGCAACCGCGACGAGCTGGTCGAGCTGCTGGAGATCGGCGACCTGGTCCGCAAGCCGGTCCGCAACCTGTCCCTGGGCGAGCGGATGAAGGCCGAGACCGCCGCGGCGCTGCTGCACCGCCCGCAGGTGCTGTTCCTGGACGAGCCGACCATCGGCCTGGACGTCACCGCGCAGAAGCGGATCCGGGCCTTCCTCGCCGAGTACAACCGGCGGACCGGCGCCTCGATCCTGATGACCAGCCACTACATGGCCGACGTGCAGGCGCTGTGCTCCCGGGTGGTCGTGATCGACGCCGGGCAGGTGCTCTACGACGGCGGGCTGCGCGCGCTGACCACCCGGTTCGCCGCGCACCAGACCATCACCGTGGGGCTGCCCGAAGGCGCGGTCGACCTGTCCGGCTACGGCGAGGTGGTGGAGTCCACGCCGGACGGCCGCACCAGCCTGCGGGTGCCCAAGGCCCAGGCCAGTGCGGTCGCCGCCCGGCTGCTCGCCGCGCACCGGGTCTCCGACCTGACCATCGAGGACCCGCCGATCGAGGACGTCATCGAGCAGGTGTTCGCCTCCCGACCGGCACCGACCGCGCCGGTGACCCGGTGACCGCCGTCGACGCGCCGCCCCGCCGCCGCCGGCTGTCCGGGCTGCCCGGCTTCTACGCGGTCGTCATGCGCACCGCGGTGCAGACCCAGTTCCAGTACCGGACGGCGAACTACCTCTACATGGTCGGCATGATCGCCGAGCCGGTGATCTACCTGGTGGTGTGGTCCGCGGTCGCGCAGGCGCAGGGCGGATCGGTGCAGGGCATCACCGCCGGGGAGTTCGCCGCCTACTACATCGTCTGGACGCTGGTCCGGAACATGAACATCGTCTTCACCCCCTACGGCTGGGAGGAGCGGATCCGCCAGGGCGAGCTGTCCGGTCTGCTGGTGCGCCCGGTGCACCCGATCCACTACGACCTGGCCTACTTCGCCGGCTGGAAGTTCGTGGTGATCCTGCTGTGGCTGCCGATCGCGGCGGTGCTGTCGCTGGTCTTCCGGCCGACGTTCGACGTCCGCGGGGTGGAGGTGCTGGTGTTCGTCGCCGCGATCTGGGGCGCCTACCTCATCCGCTCGATGCTGCTGTGGGCGCTGGGCATGGTCACCTTCTGGACGACGCGGGTCAGCGCCCTGTACGAGCTGTACTTCACCGCCGAGCTGCTGCTGTCCGGGCGGCTGCTGCCGCTCGTCCTGCTGCCGGCGTGGGCCGCGACGATCGCGGACTGGACGCCGTTCCAGTACACGTTCGGCTATCCGATCGAGGTGCTCGCCGGCGACCTGACCACCGGGCAGCTGTGGACCGGCCTGGCCCTGCAGGCGGTGTGGATCGCCGCCGGGGCGCTGCTGGTGGCGGTGGTGTGGCGGTTCGGCATCCGGCGCTACTCGGCGGTCGGCAACTGATGGGCGCGGCTTCCCGGCGCGACGCGCAGGCACGCGACCTCCGGGCGCTCGGGCTCGTCGCCACCTTCCTCCGGGTGGGCGTGCAGACGGAGCTGCAGTACCGGGCGAACGTGGTGTTCAGCGCGCTGCAGTCGCTGGTCGCCGTGGCCACCTCCCTCGCCGTCCTCGGGCTGGTCTTCTCCCACACCGACTCCCTGGGCGGCTGGTCGGGGAACGAGCTGCTCGTCGTCATGGGCGTGTACGTGCTGATGGGCGGGGTGATCCGCTCGGTCGTCCAGCCGAACATGCAGCAGCTCATGGCCGACGTCCAGCACGGCACGCTGGACTTCGTCCTGACCAAGCCCGCCGACGGCCAGCTGCTGGTCAGCGCCCGCCGGTTCCAGCTGTGGCAGGCCGTCGACGTCGTCCTCGGTGCCGTCCTGGTGGTCGTCGCCGTCGTGCGGCTGGACCGGCCGGTCGGCGTCGGGGCGGTGCTCGGCTTCCTGGCCGCCCTCGGGCTGGGCGCGGTCACCATCTACTCGTTCTGGCTGCTGCTCACCATCGGCGCCTTCTGGATCGTCCGGGTCGACAGCCTGGTCGACCTCTTCGACGGCATGTACCAGGCCGGGCGGTGGCCGGTCAGCGTCTATCCGGGCTGGCTGCGGATCGGCTTCACCTTCCTGGTGCCGCTGGCCTTCGCGATCACCGTGCCGGCGCAGGCGCTGACCGGCCGGGCGTCGGGCTGGCTGCTGCTGGGCGCGGCCGCCTTCACGGCGGTGCTGTTCACGCTGACCCGGGCACTGTGGCGGGTCGGCCTGCGCCACTACAGCGGCGCCTCGGCCTGAGGCACGCCGGCCCCTGCCACGTGGCCACGAGGGTGGCACCGGCGCCGATCAGCCCCCGCCGCCCAACTGGCCGACCCCGGCGGCGATGACCAGGAGGCTGGTGAGCAGCGCCGCGGTGGCCTCGATGCCCATCAGCGCCTTCGCCCGGACGGTCAACGGCATGGTGTCGGTCGGGCTGAAGGCGCTGGAGTTGGTCAGCGAGACGTACAGGTAGTCGCTGAAGGACGGCACCCAGTCGCTGCACACGCTCGAGGTCCGGGCGACCTCCTCGACGGTGTCGCGGTTCTCGTCCTGGGAGAACCGGAAGTCGGCGCTGGGCAGCTGCGCGCGGGGGCGGCGGTGCCGGGACACCGGGCCTCCGCGGTCGAGCTCGGAGAACGCCAGGGCGAAGACCAGCACGTCGGTCGCCCAGATCTGCAACGCCGCCAGCAGCAGGGTGTCCGGCCGGCTGGCTGCCGGGGCGTGGCTGACCAGGGCGAAGACGGTCAACCCGAGCGAGGTCAGGTTGCCGACCGCGATCAGCGCGATCAACGCGATGGCCACCCGCCGCGACCAGCGCGTCTCCCGGTTCATCCGCCACGGGTTGACCACCACCAGCGTGACGAGCAGGACCGCCTCGACCGCCGGCACGACCAGCCGCGGGCCGATGAGCAGGTCGTCGGGCAGCAGTGCATAGAGGGCGATCGCGACGAGCGTCGCCACGGCTGCCGGAAATCGCACCTCGCCCCGTCGCCCGGTCCGGTCGTCTGCCACCGGACGCAGGGTGCCATCCGGACCTGTGCCGCCGGGTGGACGCGCCGGGTGGTAGAGCTGCCGCCCATGGAGAAGATGACGCTGGTGCTGGACCAGCTGCCCGGCGACCCCGTGGAGATCCCCTGCGCGCGGATCGAGGGCTCGCTGGGCGACGGCCCGCACCTGACCGTGCTCGCCGGCGTGCACGGCGGCGAGTACACCGGCCCGGCCGCGGTGCTGCGCCTGCTGCACGAGCTCGACCCGGGCCGGCTGCGCGGCACGGTCACCGCGGTGCCGGTGCTGAACCAGCCGGCGTTCTGGAGCCGGACGGCGTTCGTGGTCCCGGCCGACGGCAAGAACCTGAACCGGTGCTTCCCCGGCGACCCGGCCGGCTCCTACAGCGAGGTCCTCGCGCACGAGGTGTTCACCCGGCTGATCGCGCCCAGCGACGCCCTCCTGGACCTGCACGCCGGGGACCTGCCCGAGGCGCTCGAGCCGTTCTGCCTGTACGAGGAGTCGGCGGTCGAGGAGCGTTCCCGGGCGCTCGCGCTGGCCTACGGACCGGGGCACGTGGTCCGGCAGAGCCGGGCGCTGCGCACGGTCGGCGGGAGCACCAGCAGCGCCGCCGCGGACGTCGGCATCCCGGCGATCATCGCGGAGATCGGGGCCAACGGGATCTGCGACGAGGCGTCGGTGGCCGGCCACCTCCGGGGGGTGCTGGCCGTCTGCGCGTCGCTGGGCATGCTCCCCGGGCACGAGGTCGACCCCTCGCCGCCGCCGACCGAGCACTCCGGCTGGGCGTGGCTGCGCAGCCCGGTCCGCGGCTGGTGGCGGCCCGCCGTGGCCGTCGGTGCGCAGGTCGCCGCGGGGGACCTGCTGGGTGTGCTGCTCGATCCCTACGGCGAGGAGCTGCACCGGGTGGCCGCCCCGGTCGACGGCTGCCCGCTGTTCCTCACCAGCAGCCCCGCGGTCGACGCCGACGGCCTGCTGCTGGGACTCGCCACCGGCTGACCGGGGGCGGGGGTGGCCCGGGCGGCGGCGCCCGGGCCACCCCGAAACCGTTCCAAACGTAACAGGAAAGAAGTGCTTGGCCCCGACTGTAATGAACGCTACGGTCCTGCCAGTCGGTCGGACCGCCCGCCGGACGGCGTCCCCGCCGCACCGCGCACGACCCGGCCACACCCCACCACAACCCGCCCCGCGGGCAGGACGATGAGGCAGTCGATGACACGTTCAACCCGAATCAGGACAGCCGGGATCGCGGCCGTCGCCGCGATCACCCTCTCCGCCTGCGGTGGCGGTGGCAGCAGCAGTGACTCGAGCGCCGGCGGGGGCTCGCCGGCCGAGGGCGGCGATCTGACCATCGCCCGCCAGGCCGACATCCTCTCCATGGACAAGACCACCACGTTCGACAACAGCTCGATCTACGTGATGGAACAGATCATGGAGCCGCTGTTCATGGTCAGCCAGGACGGCACCAAGGTGGAGCCGTGGCTGGCCACGGACTACACGATCTCCGATGACAAGCTCACCTACACGCTCAAGCTCCGCGACGGGGTGAAGTTCTCCACCGGCGACCCGATGACCGCCGCCGACGTGAAGTTCTCCATCGACGAGGACACCAAGACCGGGGCCGACGGCTGGGGCTTCATCAACGCCGCGATCGACTCGGTCGAGGCCACCGACGACAGCACGGTGACCATCAAGCTCAAGTACGCCTGGGCGCCGCTGCTGGCCGACCTGTCGCTGTTCAGCAACGGCATCATCCCGAACAACTACGGCGGCAAGACCTCCGAGGAGTTCTACAAGGCTCCGGTGGGCACCGGCCCGTTCGTCTGGGGCGAGTGGAAGCAGGGCCAGTACGTCAAGGTGAACAAGAACCCCGACTACTGGGGCGACAAGCCGCACCTGGACAGCGTCACCTGGACCGTCGTCCCGGACGCCAACACCCGCAAGCTGCAGCTGCAGGGCGGGCAGATCGACATCGACGAGTTCCCGGACTGGTCGGGCTTCGGGGCGCTGAAGGACAGCCCCGGCATCACCGCGACGGCGTTCCCCTCGACCCGGATCGACTACGTCGCCTTCAACGAGCTGCGGACGCCGTTCCAGGACGTGCACGTGCGCCGGGCGATCGCCTACGCCCTCGACCGGGAGGCGATGGTCAAGAGCGTGCTCTACGGCAACGGCCAGGCCGCGGACTCGCTGCTCTCCCCGGGGACGCCGTTCTACGCGAAGAACCCCGACGCCCCGAAGCTGGACCTGGCCAAGGCCAAGCAGGAGCTGGCCCAGTCCTCGCAGCCCAACGGGTTCTCCACCAGCATCCTGATCAACGCCGGTGACCCGAACCAGGTGTCGGTCTCGCAGATCATGCAGTCCCAGCTCAAGGAGCTCGGGATCAACCTGGAGATCAAGCAACTGGACGCGACCGCGACGCGGGCCGCCCGGAACGCCCAGGACTTCGACATGATCATCCTCGGCTGGACGATGGACATCCCGGACCCCGACGAGTGGACGTCGTTCGCGGTGGACCCCGAGGGCGGCTCGCACTCGGCCTACACGAGCTACAACAACCCCGACGTCATCGCCCTGAACAAGCAGGCGCAGGCGGAGACCGACGAGGCCAAGCGGGCCGACCTGTACGAGCAGCTGCAGAAGAAGGTCGCCGACGACGCCTTCGCGGCCTACCTCTACTACTCGCCGTACGCCTACGCGATGAGCGACAAGGTGTCCGGCTTCGAGGTCACGCCGCTCGGCAACTACCACCTGGAGGACGTCTCCAAGTCCGAGTGACCGTCGACCGGGCGGTGGGCGCAGCCGGCAGCGGCGCCCACCACCCGGCCCGGCCGACGCTCCAACCGACGAGGAGGTGGGCGCGTGCTCGACCGTTTCCGGTTCGTCCCGATCCGGCTGCTGCAGTCGATCCCGGTGGTCATCGGGGTCACGATCGTGGTGTTCTTCATGGTCCACCTGCTGCCGGGCAACCCGGCGCTGACCATCCTGGGGCAGACCGCGACCCCGGAGCGGGTGGCGGCGCTGAACACCCAGCTCGGGCTGGACAAGCCCTTGTGGGACCAGTACTTCATCTTCGTGGGCCGCCTGCTCCACGGCGACCTGGGCGACAGCTTGACCTACCAGCGACCGGTGTTCGACCTGGTCTTCCAGGCCGTCCCGATCACGCTGTCCCTGCTGGCCTTCGCGCTGGTGCTCTCGCTGGTGATCAGCGTTCCGCTGGCCGCGCTCGCGGCCACGGCCCCCGGGCGGCTGCGCGACCTGCTGGTGCGGGTCTTCACCCTGATCGGCCAGGGCATGCCGCAGTTCTGGGTCGGCATCATGCTCATCCTGCTGCTCGCGGTGAAGGCGCGCGCCTTCCCGGTCGGCGGGTACGGCCAGACCGCCGCCGAGCACCCGTACTACCTGTTCCTGCCCGCGCTGACGCTGGCGATCGCCATGTCGCCGACGACGATCCGCAGCCTGCGCGCCTCGACGATCAACGTGCTCGGCGCGGACTACGTCGGGACGGCGCGGTCCAAGGGCGCGTCCGGGATCTCGCTGTTCCGCGGGCACGTGCTGCGCAACGCCGCCATCCCGACGGTCTCGATCATCGGCGTCAACCTCGGCTACCTGGTCGGCGGCTCGCTGGTGATCGAGAAGGTGTTCGCGATCCCGGGCCTCGGCTCGCTGATGATCAACGCCATCTTCTCCCGGGACTTCCCGACCATCCAGGCGGTCGCCCTGTTCGTGGCGCTGTTCGTGATCGTCGTCGGGATCCTCACCGACGTCGTCTACACCCTCATCGACCCGCGGGTCGACCTGTCCAGCAGGGAGCGCGCATGACCACGGCGGCGGTGGCGACGGCCACCCGCGCGATGCGCCGGCCGGCCCGGTCGCGGTCGCTGAAGGCCTGGTACCGCAACGGCACCCTGGTGGCCGGGCTGGTCATCGTCGGGCTGCTGGTGCTGGTCGCGGTGCTCGCACCACTGCTGACCCCCTACGACCCGATCAAGCAGGACCTGCAGAACTCGCTGCTCTCGCCGAGCGCCGACCACTGGCTGGGCACGGACAAGTACGGCCGCGACGTGCTCACCCGGCTGCTCTACGGCGCCCGGGTCGACCTGCGGGTCGGCTTCCTCGCCGTGCTCATCCCGTTCGTGATCGGCTCGGTGCTCGGCGCGCTGGCCGGCTACTTCGGCGGCTGGTTCGACACGATCGTCATGCGGGTCGTCGACGTGTTCTTCGCCTTCCCCTTCTACGTGCTGGTCATCGTGCTGGTGTTCGTCTTCGGCAACGGGGAGAAGAGCATCTACCTGGCGATCGCCGCGGTCTCGTGGGTCGCCTACGCCAAGATCATGCGCGGCGAGCTGCTGGTGGCCAAGAAGCAGGACTACGTCGTCGCGGCGCGGCTGGGCGGCATGTCGCACGGCCGGATCCTGGTCAAGCACATCGCGCCGAACGTGCTGTCCCAGGCACTGATCTACGCGATGAGCGACATCGTCATGGACATCATGGCCATCGTCACCCTGGGCTACCTGGGCCTGGGCATCGCCCCGCCCACCCCGGAGTGGGGCTCGATGATCCTCGACGGCCAGGAGTTCATCACCACCCAGTGGCTGCAGGCCACGATCCCCGGGCTGGCGGTGGTGGTGACCAGCCTCGGCCTGTCCCTCCTCGGGGACGGGCTGTCCGACCTGCTCTCCCCGGAGCGGAGGAAGTGACCATGCCCGGTGCTACCGCGCAGACGGCCGCCCGGCGTGCCTCGCACGTGCCGGTGCAGCCCGGCGTTCCGCTGCTCAGCGTGCAGGACCTCACCATCGGCATCCGGGGATCGGCCGGCCGGTCGGTCGCCATCGTCGAAGGCGTCTCCTTCGACGTGGCGCCCGGCCAGCGGATGGGCATCGTGGGCGAGTCCGGGTCGGGCAAGTCGCTGACCCTGCGGGCGATCGCCGGGCTGCTGCCCAAGCCGGTGGAGGTGCTGTCCGGGCGCGTCGAGTACGGCGGCGCCGACCTGCTCACGATGCCGGCCAAGAAGCGCCGCACGCTGATGGGCCCGGAGATCGCGATGATCTTCCAGGAGCCGATGACCGCCCTCAACCCGGTGGTGCGGGTCGGCGACCAGATCGCCGAGGGCCCCCGCCGGCACCTGGGGATGTCGGCCAAGGAGGCCGGCGAGCTGGCCGTGTCGATGATGGCGCGCACCGGCATCCCCGACCCGCGGCGGCGGGCCCGGGCCTATCCGCACGAGCTCTCCGGCGGCCTGCGCCAGCGGATCATGATCGCCATGGCCGTCTCCTGCGGCCCGCGCCTGCTGCTGTGCGACGAGCCGACCACCGCCTTGGACGTGACGGTCCAGTTGCAGGTGCTGCGCCTGCTGGAACGGCTGTGCTCGGACACCGGCACCTCGCTGGTCTTCGTCACCCACGACCTCGCGGTGATCAACCAGACCTGCTCGGAGCTGGCGGTGATGTATGCCGGCCACATCGTCGAGTCCGGCCGGGTGGCCGAGGTGTTCCGGCAACCCCGTCACCCCTACACCCGCGGGCTGCTGGAGTCCGCGCCGGACTTCGACCGGCCCGACCGCGAGCTGATCCCGATCCCCGGCTTCCCGCCCAACGTCGCCGACCGGCCCGCGGGCTGCCCGTTCGCGCCGCGCTGCGGGTACGTGCGCGACCACTGCACCGAGGCCATGCCGCCGCTGGCCGAGGTCGCACCCGGCCGGCTGTCGGCCTGCTACGAGAGCGACCGGCTCACCGAGGTGCTGGCATGACCACCGCCGGTACCGACACCGCGATGCTGCGGGTGACCGGGCTGACCAAGACCTACAGCCTGGGGACGTCGTGGCTGTCCCGGCTCACCTCCCGCGGCTCCACCACCCTCACCGCCCTCGACGGGGTCGACCTGGACCTGCGGCCCGGGGAGATCCTCGCGCTGGTGGGGGAGTCCGGTTCCGGCAAGTCGACGCTGGCGAAGATCCTGGTCGGCAGCACTGCGGCCACCTCCGGGGAGGTGCGGCACCGTGGTGCGTCCGCGCCCGCGCGGCGGGACAAGGAGTCCTCCCGCCGGGTGCAGATGGTCTTCCAGGACCCGTACTCCTCGCTCAACCCGCGGCTGACCGTCGGCGCCATGCTGGCCGAGCTGCTCCTGCTGCACCGGGTGGTGCCCCGGCGGGAGGTGCGGACGGAGAGCGTGCGGCTGCTGAACCTGGTGGGCCTGGAGGAGGACGTGCTCGGCGCCTACCCGAGCCAGTTCTCCGGCGGCCAGCGGCAGCGGCTGGCCATCGCCCGGGCCCTCGCCGTCCGGCCGGACGTGCTGATCGCCGACGAGCCGGTCTCGGCGCTGGACGTCTCGGTGCAGGCCACCATCCTGGAGCTGTTCGCCGACCTGCGGGCGCGGCTGGGGCTGAGCATCCTGTTCATCGCCCACAACCTGGCCGTCGTGCAGCACCTGGCCGACCGGGTGGCCGTCATGTACCTCGGCCGGATCGTCGAGGTGGCGCCCACCGCGCAGCTGTTCGCCGCGCCGCGGCACCCCTACACCCGGGCGCTCATCGACTCCATCCCGCGGATGACCGAGGGCAGCGTGAACGACGAGTTCGAACTCGACGGGGAGCCGCCCAGCCCCTACGACGTCCCGGCCGGCTGCCGGTTCCACCCGCGGTGCCCGCTGGCCGGCGACATCTGCCGGGCCAACGACCCCCCGCTGCTCGCCGTCGGCCCCGCGCACCAGAGCGCGTGCCTCAAGGCCGGCGAGCTGGCCCTCATCCCCCTCCCCGAACCGACCCAGGAGCACGCATGAAGATCTGGATCTCCTTCGACATGGAAGGGGTCGCCGGCATCGTCGACTGGGACCAGTGCCGCCCCAGCGGCGGCGCCCGGTACGACGTGGGCTGCCGGCTGATGCTCGCCGAGGTGAACGCCGCCATCGAGGGCGCGCTGGCCGGCGGTGCCACCGAGGTCGTGCTCAACGACTCGCACGGCACGATGGCGAACCTGGACCCGCGGGCGATCGCCGGCAACGCCGGCTACGTCTCCGGCCGGCACAAGCCCCGCTACATGATGCAGGGGCTGGACGAGACGTTCGACGCGGCGTTCCTGGTCGGCTACCACGGGTCGATCTCCGGGCGGCCCTCGACGCTGTCCCACACCTACAACCCCGAGGTGTTCGCCGCCGCCCGGGTGAACGGCGAGCTGGTCGGGGAGAGCGGGATCAACGCGCTGGTCGCCGAGCACTACGGCGTGCCGATCGCGTTCGTCTCCGGTGACTCGGTGACGCGGGCGGAGACCGAGCCCTTCGCCAAGGGCGCGGTGCACGTGACCACCAAGGAGTCGATCACCCGGTTCGCCGCCACCAACCTGCACCCCGACGAGTCCTGCCGGCTGATCCGCGAGGGCGCCGAGCAGGCCGCGCGGCGGGTCGCCGAGGGCGGCGTGCCGACCCCGGGCATCACCCGGCCGGCGACCCTGGAGCTGGACCTGCAGACCGGCGACATGGCCGAGGTGGCGACCTGGGCCCGCGGCGTGGAACGGACCGGCGAGCGGTCGGTGCGGATCGCCGGTGAGGACCTGCTGGAGATGTTCACCTCGTTCGTCGCCGTCACCTACATCACCCGCCAGGCCGGTGGCCGTTGAGCCGCCCCGCCGCCGGTGGCCCGGAGCCGGACCCGTCCGGAGAGCCCTCGCACGTCCAGCTCTTCCAGGTGGGGCCCGCGGCCAGTGGCTGGGCCCTTGCCCTGCACGGCGGTGCGGGCGGCCGGGTGGAGGAGCTGTCGCTGGACGCCGCCGGCGACTACCGGCAGGGCCTGACCGCGGCGTACACGGCCGGTGCCGCGGTGCTGGCCGCCGGGGGCAGCGCGCTGGACGCGGTCTGCGCCGCCGTGGAGCGCCTCGAGGACGACCCGCTGTTCAACGCCGGCCGGGGCGCCGCCCTCACCGCCGCCGGCACCGCGGAGCTCGATGCCTGCGTGATGACCGGCGACGGCCGCGCGGGCGCGGTGGCCGCCTGCCGGCACGCCCGCAACCCGGTGCACGCCGCGCGGAAGGTGATGGAGGACAGCGCCGCCGTGCTGCTGGTCGCCCCGGGTGAGGACCGGCTCAACGGCTGGCACCTGGAGACCGTTCCACCGGAGTACTTCCTCACCCCGGCGCGCCAGCAGCAGCTGCGCAACGTGCAGGACCGGGTGCTGCAGGGCTCCCGGCACGGCACCGTCGGTGCCGTCGCGGTCGACCTGCGCGGCCGCGTCGCGGCCGCCACCTCGACCGGCGGCATGGTCAACCAGAGCGAGGGACGGGTCGGCGACACGCCCATCGTCGGCGCGGGCACCTACGCCCGCGACGGCGTCGGTGCCATCTCCTGCACCGGCGAGGGGGAGGCGTTCATCCAGGGCGTCGTCGCGGTGGACGTCGCCGCCCGGGTCCGCTACCTGGGGACGCCGATGGCCCAGGCCATCGAGGCGACGGTGCGCGCCGAGCTCGTGCCCCGGGGGGCCACCGGTGGGCTGATCGCGGTGGCCGCCGACGGCTCGGTCGTCGTCGGCCACAACTCGCCGATGATGTTCGCCGCGTACTCCGACGGCGACCGCCTGGTGACCCGCACCTGAGCGCGGCCGTGACGCAGATCAGGGACGCGGTGTTCGTCCGGATGGACGAGCTGACCCCGGCGGAGAAGAAGGTGGCCCGCTCGCTGCTGGCCAACTACCCGAGCGCGGGACTGGCCAGCGCGGCGACGCTGGCCAAGGCCGCGGGCACCAGCACGCCGACCGTGCTGCGGCTGGTGACCCGGATCGGGATCGGCAGCTACCCGGAGTTCCAGGAGCGGCTGCGCGCGGAGATCACCCAGCAGATGAACTCCCCGGTCAGCCGGGCAGCCGACCGGCTCCGCGGGGACGGCGACGGCACGCTGTTCTCCCGGTCCACGGCCCAGCGCCTGGAGCTGGTCGAGCGGCTGAGCACGACCGTGCCGCCCAGCGAGTTCGAGGCCGCGGTGTCCCTGCTGGCCGCCCCGGCACGGTCGGTGGTGGTCAGCGGGGGCTACTTCTCCCGGCACGTGGCGCAGATCCTGGTGATGCAGCTGGACCAGCTGGTGCCCGGGGTGCGGTTCGCGGCCGAGCCGCTGGGCCGCGACGTCGGCACCTACCTGGACCTGGGCCGGGACTCGGTGGCGGTCGTGCTCGACCTGCGCCGGTACGAGCTGCCCGCCAAGCAGGTGGCGTCACTGGCCAGGCAGCGTGGCGCGGCGGTGGTCGTGATCACCGACGAGGGGCTCTCGCCGGCCGCGGACGACGCCGACGTCGTGCTTCCCATCGCCGTGGAGGGCACGCCCTTCGACTCCTTCGCCGGGCTCCTCGTGCTGGTGGAGGCGCTGGTGGAGGCGGTGTTCCAGCGGGTGGGCAGCACCGGTCTGGACCGGATGCGCCAGTGGGAGGAGTCGGTGCTCATCCACCGCGCCTTCCGCGCCGGCCCGGTGCAGCCGCAGGACGAGAACGACGATCCCGACGACACCGAGACCGAGGGCTGAGCCGTGGGCGAACTGGATGGCGCCGTCGCCGTGGTCACCGGGACCGCGCAGGGCATCGGGCAGGCGATCGCGGGGACCCTCGCCGACGCCGGGGCCACCGTGCACGGCGTCGACAAGGACACCGTGGACCTGTCGGTGAGCGCGGCGGTCGAGCAGTTCTTCGCCGGGATCGGCGACGTCGACGTCCTGGTCAACAACGCCGGCGGCGTGACCGGGCAGACCCACGTGCCCATCGACGAGCTCACCGACGCGGCCTGGGACGCCGTCGTCGACGCCAACCTGCGGACGACGCTGAACTGCACCCGGGCCGCCGCGCGGTCGATGAAGCGCCGCCGCTACGGCCGGATCGTGACGATCTCCTCCGGCGCCGGGCGCAGCGTGAGCCTCACCGGCATCCAGGCCTACGCCTCGGCCAAGGCGGCCCAGATCGGCTTCACCCGGCAGCTGGCCCACGAGCTGGGGCCCTTCGGCATCACGGTCAACTGCATCGCGCCGGGTTTCGTGCTGTCCAACCCGACCACCCAGCGGCAGTGGGAGAGCTACGGGGAGGACGGCCAGCGGGCGCTGCTGGAGCGGATCGCGGTGCGCGCCACCGGAAAGCCGCAGGACATCGCCCGCGGCGTCCGGTTCTTCGTCGCTCCCGACGCCGGCTGGGTCAGCGGCCAGACGCTGTCCATCGACGGCGGCCACTCGCTGTTCTGACCACTCCGCTCCGAGAACAGGACCCATGTCCCAGGACCCGACGGCCGCCGCGGCGGCGACGACGCTCGCCGAGCTCGGCGAGCGGTACTTCCGCACGCAGCACACCTACGACCCCTACAACGCCACGCTGCTCGGGATCACCGAGTTCGACCACCTCGCCGGTGACCCGAGCCGGGCGGCCGGCGAGCAGGCAGCCGGCGACTTCGCCGCGATCGACGCCGAGCTCGCCGCGCTGGATCCCGCGGTGCTGGACGAGGCCGGGCAGGTCGACCACGCGGTGCTCACGGTGCTGTCCCGCGGCGCCGGGCGGGACGCGCACTCCGCGTTGTGGGCGGCCAACGCGTCGGCGAAGGGGTACGTCAGCCGGCAGGGCCTGGTCTTCCAGGCGGTGCCGGCGATGACGATCGCCGACGCCGACGGTGCCGACCGTTACGAGCACCGGCTGGCCGGCGTAGGTCCCTTCCTGGCGGCCCTGGGGGAGCGGTACCGCGAGGAGGCCGCCCGCGGCCGGGTCCCCACCGCGCTCGGGGTGGCGCACGCGGTCACGCAGCTGGAGGGTCACCTGGCGCTGGACCTGGACGACGACCAGCTGCTGGGGCCGGCCACCCGCGCCGGGGATCCCGAGCTGTGCGAGCGGGCCCGGGAGACGATCGCCTCCTCGGTGCGCCCGGCGATGGCCGCCCTGGCCGAGCTGCTGCGCACCGGGCTGGCGCCGGTGGCCCGGCCCGACGACCGGGTCGGCATCAGCGAGGTGCCCGGCGGTGCCGAGGGCTACGCCGACGCCGTCGCCCGGCACACCACCACCGACCTGAGCCCCGCCGCGATCCACCAGATCGGCCTGGACACCCTGGCCGAGCTGGCGCCCCGGTGGGCGGAGATCGGCGGCCGGGCGCTGGGCGTGCGGCACTTCCCGGCGATCGCCGACCGGCTGCGGTCGGACCCGGCGCTGCGGTTCGAGACCAGCGAGCAGATCGTCGAGGTCGCCGAGCGGGCCCTGGCGCGGGCCCGGTCGGCGCAGGACGACTGGTTCCCGCGCTACGACATCCCGCCGTGCGTCATCGAGGAGGTCAACCCGATCGACGCCCAGGGATCGGCGCTGGCCTACTACCGCCCGCCGGCGGTCGACGGCAGCCGGCCCGGCGCGCACTGCCTGCTGGCCACCCACCCGCAGGAGCGCTTCCGGTTCGAGTACGAGGCGTTGGCCTTCCACGAATCGGTGCCCTGGCACCATCTGCAGCTGGCCACCGCGCAGACCCTGGACCTGCCCCGCTACCGCCAGCACCTGGACGTCGAGGCGTGCAGCTTCAACGAGGGCTGGGGGCTCTACGCCGAGGGCCTGGCCGAGGAGATGGGCCTCTACAGCGGCGACGTGGCCCTGCTGGGCATGCTGTCCTTCGCCGCGCTGCGCGCCTGCCGGCTGGTCATCGACACCGGCGTCCACTCCCTGGGCTGGTCCCGGCAGCGGGCCGTGGAGTTCCTGTGGGCGCACACCGCCACCACCCGGGAGAACGCCACCAGCGAGGTGGACCGCTACATCTGCTGGCCGGGCCAGGCGCTGGCCTACCGGATCGGCCAGCGGGAGATCCTCCGGCTGCGCGACCGCGCCCGCGCCCAGCTCGGACCGCGGTTCGACCCGGTGGGCTTCCACGGTGCGGTGCTCGGCAACGGCGCGCTCCCGTTGCCGGTGCTGGACCGGACCATCGCCCGCTGGACGGCGGACGTCACATCCCAGGAGGAGGCGTCCGCGTGGACGTGACGATCAACGGCTGCCGGCTGAACGTGGAGCTGCTCGGCCCCGAGGACGGCCCGGTGCTCATCGCCCACCACGGTGGCGGCGGGATCGGCTCGCTCGCCGAGCCCAAGGCCACCTTCGGGCCGCTGGCCGACCGGTTCCGGGTCGTCGTGTTCGACGCCCGCGGGTGCGGCCGGAGCGAGGGCATCCCGCCCTACTCCCACGAGCAGTGGGCGGCCGACGTCGAGGGCCTGAGGACGTGGATCGGCGCCGAGCAGGTCGTCGTCGCCGGCGGCTCCTACGGCGGGTTCATCGCCCTCGAGTACGCGGTGCGCCACCCCGGCCGGGTCTCGGCGATCGTGCTGCGGGACACCTCCGCGGACGGCAGCAACCTGGAGCTGGCGTTCGAGAACGCCCGCAACCAGGACCGGGTGCAGATCGACTGGGAACGGTTCAACCGCTACTGGCACGGCGAGACCCGGGACGACGCGGACCTCAAGCAGCTGTGGAGCGAGCTGATCCCGCTCTACGACCACGACTACGACCCGGCGAGGTCCGCCGCGGCGGTAGAGGCCGGCTGCTACCGGCACGAGGCGCACAACTGGTGCTTCCAGCACAACTGGGCCGCCTACGACCTCAAGGACGCCCTCCCGGCGGTCGACGCGCCCACGCTGGCCACCGTCGGGCGGTACGACTGGGTCACCCCGGTCAGCTCCTCGGAGACCATCGCCGATCTGATGCCGAACGCCGAGCTGGTGGTGTTCGAGAACTCCGGGCACTCCCCGCAGAACGAGGAGCGGGAGCTGTTCCAGTCGACCGTCCGCGGGTTCCTGGACCGCGTCGTCCCGGTCGGGGCGCCGGCGTGAGCGGGCCGCTGGTCATCATCGGCGCGGGCGCCATCGGCGGCACGCTGGGCGCGCACCTGGCCCGGGCCGGGCACGAGGTGCTGCTCTGCGACGCCGACGCGGCCCACGTGGCCGCGATCCGGGAGCACGGGCTGCGGATCGAGGGCCCGGTCGAGGAGTTCACCGTCGCCGTCCCCGCGGTGACCCCCGAGGAGCTCCCGGACCGGATCGACCGGGCGATCGTCGCGGTCAAGAGCCTGCACACCCGCTCGGCCGCCGACCTGCTGCGCGACCGGCTCGCCGCGGACGGCTACGTGCTCACCGTGCAGAACGGGCTGACCGCCGACGTCCTCGTCGCGGCGGTCGGCGCCGACCGGGTGGTGTCCAGCTTCGTCAACTTCGGCGCCGACCTGATGAGCCCCGGCGTGATCCTGCAGGGCAACGTCGCGACGTTCCGGATCGGCGAGCTCGCCGGCGGGACGATCACCCCGCGGGTGCGCGAGCTCGCCGAGCTGCTGCCCTACGCCGAGCCGACCGGCAACGTGCTGGGCTACCTGTGGGGCAAGGAGGCCTACGGCGCGATGCTCTGGGCCGGCGCCGTCTCCGACCTGCCCATCGCCGAGACCCTCGAACGGCCCGCCTACCGGCCGGTGATGATCGCCATCGCCCAGGAGGTGCTCGACCAGGCGCCGGTCCGGGTGGAGAGCTTCGACGGCTTCGTCCCCGACGACCTCGAGGGGTCCCTCGACCGGCTCGCCGCGTTCAACCGGCGCAGCGCCAAGACGCACAGCGGCATCTACCGCGACCTCGCCGTCCGCAGGCGCAAGACCGAGATCGACGAGATGCTCCGCGACGTCTCCGGGCCGGTGTTCGACAAGGTCGCCGAGCTCATCCACGACATCGAGCAGGGCCGGCGGGTCTGCGAGGTGGCCAACCTCGACGAGCTGGCCGCCTTCGTCGCTGCCCGCGCCACCCGACCGACGTGATCCCCGAGCGCGGCGAGGCGGGCGTCGCCGCCGTCCGCGAGCTCACCGGCGGCCGGGGCGTGGCGCACGTCGTGGAGGCCGTCGGCACCGGCAGCTTCGACCCAGGGCCGGTCTTCGACCTCACCCTGCCGCTGGAGTCGGTCGCCGAGGGGTACGCGGTGATGTCCGAGCGTCGCTCGATCACGACCATGTCGTCCTGAATGGCGGCGCTGCGGATCGCCGATGTGCTCGCCGTCCCGGTGCGCGGCGGCTCCTTCACCGACGACCAGGCGGCCATCCGCGCCGGCGCGGAGCACGACGGCTTCAGCTACGCCGGGACGCCGCTCACCCCCGGGTTCCGGGCGATCCGGCAGCCGGCGGAGGCGCTGTCGGTGGTGCTGGTGCTCGACGACGGGTCGGTGGAGTTCGGCGACTGCGTCGGCGTGCAGTACGCCGGCGCCGCCGGCCGCGACCCGGTCCTCTCCGCCGCCCGGGCCCGGGCGGACGTGCTCGGCCACCACGCCCCGCGGCTGGCCGGCGCGGCGGTCGACGACTTCCGCGCCCTGGCCGGGCAGCTGGACGCGGTGCGGGCCGGGGACGGACTGCTGCACACCGCGGTGCGCTACGGGGCCAGCCAGGCGCTGCTCGCCGCGGTCGCCCGCAACGCCCGCCGCACCATGGCCGAGGTCGTCCGCGACGAGTACGCCACCGGTGCGCCGCTGGAGCCGGTGCCGGTCTACGCGCAGAGCGGCGAGGACCGGTACCGGAACGCCGACAAGATGATCCTCGCCGGCGTGGACGTGCTGCCGCACGGGTTGTTCGCCACCGTCGAGGCCATCGGGCCGCGGGGCGAGGGGCTGGCCGGCTACCTGCGCTGGCTGGTCGCCCGGATCGCGCAGCTGCGGCCGGAGCGCGGCTACCGCCCCCGGCTGCACGTGGACACCTACGGCACGCCGGGGCTCGCCTTCGGTGGCGACCTGTCCGCGGTGGCCGACTACCTGGCCGGCCTGGGGGAGCTCTGCGCGCCGTTCGACCTGGCCGTGGAGCACCCCGTCGACGCCGGCAGCCGCGACGCCCAGATCGCCGCCTGCGCGCAGCTGCGGGCCGAGCTCGCCCGGCGGGGCAGCGGCGTCCGCCTCGTCGTCGACGAGTGGTGCAACACGCTGGCCGACGTCGAGGCGTTCGTCGCCGCCGGCGCCGCCGACGTCGTGCACGTCAAGACCCCGGACCTCGGCTCGCTGACCGGCACCATCGAGGCGCTGCTGCTGGTCCGGGCGGCGGGGCTGGAGGCGTTCTGCGGCGGCAGCTGCACCGAGACCGACCGCTCCGCCCAGGTCACCGCGCACGTCGCGATGGCCTGCGAGGCGAGCCAGGTGCTGGCCAAACCCGGCATGGGCGTGGACGAGGGAGTGATGACCGTGGGCAACGAGATGGCCCGCACCGCGGCACTGGCCGCGCGGCGGAGGGGAACCGCATGAGCGACGTGGTGTTCCCGGCGGCCGCCGAGCTGCTCGCCGGGCTGGCCGAGTACGTGGCGATCCCCAGCGACAGCCGCAGCGCCTCCCCGCAGACCATGCGGGCGGCCGCGGACTGGCTGGCGGCGCGGCTGTCCTGGGCCGCCGGCCGGGTCGAGGAGACCGACGGGTTCCCGGTCGTCCGCGCCGAATGGCTGGGCGCCCCGGGTGCACCCACCGTGCTGGTGTACGGCCACTACGACGTGCAGCCCACCGGCGACCTCGCCGAGTGGCGCACTCCGCCGTTCGAGCTGGTCGTGGACGGTGAGGTCGTGCGCGGCCGCGGGGTCACCGACGACAAGGGCCCGGTCCTGCTGGTGCTGGAGATGGCCCGGGCGGTGCTGGCCCAGCGCGGCACCCTGCCGGTGAACGTGAAGTTCCTCATCGAGGGCGAGGAGGAGATCGGCAGCCCGCACCTGCCGGCCCACGTGCGGGCGCACGCCGCCGAGCTGGCCGCGGACCTGGTCATCTCCGCCGACGGCGCGATGTGGCGGCCCGGCGAGCCGTCGATCGCCATCGCCTCCAAGGGCCTGGTCGGTCTGGACGTCGTCGTCACCGGCGCGGCCGAGGACCTGCACTCCGGCCGGTACGGCGGCACCGTGGCCAACCCGGTGCATGCGCTCGCCAGCATCCTGGCCGGCCTGCACACCCCCGACGGCCGGGTCGCCGTCCCCGGCTTCTACGACGGCGTCGACGAGCTGTCGCCGCAGCGGCGGGCGGAGATCGACGCGGTGCGCTTCGACGAGGAGGGGTACCGCGCGAGCCTCGGTGTTCCGGAGCTGTTCGGTGAGGCCGGCTACGGCACCCTGCACCGGCTGTGGGAACGCCCCACGCTGGAGGTCAACGGCCTCACCGCCGGCGGCAAGTACACCGTCATCCCGCACCGCGCCGTGGGGCACGTGTCCTGCCGGCTGGTCGGCCGGCAGGATCCCGACCGGGTCGCCGCCGCCGTCGCCGCGCACGTCGCCGCACTGGCCCCGCCCGGCGTCCGGGTCGAGGTGCGGGTCGACGAGGGGCGGGTGCCGGCCTACCGGATCGAGCCCGGCCACCCGGCGGTCACCGCGGCCCGCGAGGCGCTGGCCGAGGTCTATCCGGGGCAGGAGGTGCTGCTGGCCGTGATCGCCGGAACGCTGCCGGCGACCACGCTGTTCGAGTCCGCGCTGGGCGCCAGGACGCTGTTCTTCTCCTTCGCGACCGCCGACGAGAAGCACCACGCGCCCAACGAGTTCCTGCGCATCCGCCGGCTCGGCGAGGGCATGCGCGCCTGGGCGGCGCTGTGGGACCGGCTGGCCTCCTGGACCCCGGCCACCTGCATCCCGGACGGGGCGGCGCGATGAGCACCTACCGCTCCTACGACTACCTGGACGGCGACCTCGGCCTGCCGGTGGTGCCGCTGGCGCCGGAGTTCGGCCGGGTGCCGCCCTGGCGCAGTGACGTTCCCGCCGAGCAGGTCGCCCGGGCCGAGCGGCTGCTCGCGGAGAACATCACCATCAGCCTGCACGACCACCCGGTGCTCTTCCCGGCCGACATGGCCGACACCCCGCGGTACAACCGCACCGGCCGGCAGCACACCGCCTTCGCCGGGCTGCGGGCCGCCGGGCTGACCGTCGTCTTCGACAACATGATGGACGGCACCGCCTGCGTCACCGGCAACGCGCCCTGGCAGTGGGACGACGTCGTCACCGACCTGGGCATGCGGCTGGCCGACCTCGCCCACCAGCCCGACGTGGTCGTCGTCCGCACGGTGGCGGACATCGAGGCCGCGCACGCCGACGGGCGGGTGGGCCTGGTGTTCGGGCTGGAGGCGGCCACCCCCATCGGCAACGACCTGGACAAGCTCGACGTGCTCTACGGGCTGGGCATCCGGCAGATCGGGATCGCCTATTCCGACGCCAACGCGCTGGGCTCCGGGCTGAACGAGACGGTGGACGGCGGGCTGACCGCGCTCGGCCGGCGCGCGGTGCGCCGGATGAACCAGCTCGGGCTGGCCGTCGACGTCTCGCACTCCTCCGACCGCACCGGCATCGACGCCTGCGCGGCGTCCGACCGGCCGGTGCTGATCACCCACGCCGGCGCGCGGGCGGTCTGGGACATCCCCCGGCTCAAGCGCGACGACGTGCTGCGCGCGGTCGCGGACACCGGTGGGGTGATCGGCATGTCCGCGGCGCCGCACACCACCGTCTCGCACGCCCACCCCCGGCACAGCATCGCCTCGGTGATGGACCACTTCTCCTACTGCCTCGACCTGGTCGGCATCGACGCGGTCGGCTTCGGCCCGGACACCCTCTACGGCGACCACGTCGGGCTGCACACGGTGTTCGCCGGGCTGCTGGCCGCCGCACCCCGCCCGGAGGCCCCCGTTCCCGAGCGGGTGCGCTACGTCGAGGGGCTGGAGAACCCGACGGAGAACTTCCACAACCTCGCCGCCTGGCTGGTGCGGGACGGGTTCACCGACGAGGAGATCGTCAAGGTGCTGGGCGGCAACGTGCTGCGCGCTCTCCGGTCCATCTGGATCTGACCGGGGACCGGGGACCGAAGGACAGCCCGGCCGACGTGGCCCGGCAGGGCTTCGAGGCCCTGATGGCCGGGGAGAAGAAGGTGGTCGCCGCCGCCCTGGTCGTCAAGGCCCAGGAGGCGCTGAACAAGGTGGTCCCCGACACCGTCGAGGCGCTGGGCGACCGGGCGACGGCCAAGCCCCGGAACCGCCTGCCCAACCGACCCACCGTGCGCCCGAGCACCACCCGGTGCGGTCCCCGGCCGGATGCCGGAGGAAACTCACCGCGAACCGAACGGCGCGCGCAGTGAGGAGATCGATGTGAGCAGCCCCGGGCCCGACGGGTCGCCGGCGCAGCGGAAGCGGACCAGGTGGCTGCCGATCGCCGGTGGTCTGCTCGGCGTCCTCGTGCTGCTCGGGGTGCTGGTCGCCGTCCTCGGGAACGACGATCCGGAGGTGGGTGACTGCGTCACTCCGGAGGGCACCCGCTACACGGCCGTGGACTGTGATGCCCCCGAGGCCCAGTACCGGGTCGTCGGTACCGACGACGACCGGACCGGCACCGAGTTCGAGGCCACGCCGGCGGAAGGCATGTGCACCGACGTACCGTCCACCACGGTCGTGCTCTGGTCCGGCGACGGGCAGGACGAGGACGGCCAGGTCCTCTGCGCCGCCGCCATCTGAGCCAGCACGATCTTCCGGCCCACGGCAGCCGCGGACGGTCCCGGCTGGCACAGTAGGAACATGGACGACGTCGTCATCTGCTCCCCGGTCCGCACCCCGGTCGGCCGCTTCGGCGGGGTCTTCGCCGGGCTGTCCGCCAACCAGCTCGCGGCCACCATCCTGCGCGGGCTGGTCGAGCGCACCGGCCTGGCCGAGGGCGAGGTCGACGACGTCATCCTCGGCAACTGCAGCCCGAGCGGTGAGAACCCGGCCATCGGCCGGATCGCCGCCCTGGACGCCGGGCTGGGCGTGACGGTTCCCGGGCTGCAGATCGACCGGCGCTGCGGCTCGGGCCTGCAGGCGGTGATCTACGCGGCCATGCAGGTCGCCGCCGGCGCCGGAAAGGTCGTCGTCGCCGGCGGCGTGGAGTCGATGAGCAACGTCGAGCACTACGCCCTGGGGCTGCGCACCGGGGTCAGGGGTGACGGGGTGATGCTGCACGACCGGCTGGCCCGGGCCCGGGAGACCGCCGGCGGCATCGACCACCCGGTGCCCGGCGGGATGCTCGAGACCGCGGAGAACGTGCGGCGCGAGCACGGCATCGACCGGCTCGAGCAGGACGCCTGGGCGCTGCGGTCGCAGCAGGCGGCGGGTGCGGCGATCCGGGAGGGCCGCTTCAAGGAGGAGATCATCGGCGTGGAGGTGCCCGGCACCCGCAAGACGCCGGCGCGCGTGGTGACCGAGGACGAGCACCCCCGTCCCGACACCACCATGGCGGATCTGGCGAAGCTGCGGCCGGTGATGGGCCGGGTCGACCCGGAGGCCACCGTGACCGCCGGCAACGCGTCCGGGCAGAACGACGGCGCGGCCGTCTGCCTCGTCACCACCCGGGCCGAGGCCGACCGCCGCGGCTGGGAGCCGATGGTGCGGCTGACCGGCTGGGCGGTGGCGGGCGTGCCGCCGGAGACGATGGGCATCGGCCCGGTCCCCGCGACGGCGAAGGTGCTGGAGCAGACCGGGCTCACGCTGGCGGACATGGACCTCATCGAGCTCAACGAGGCCTTCGCCAGCCAGGTGCTCGCCTGCCTCAACGCGTGGGAGCTCGGCACCGAGGACCGGGAGCGGGTCAACGTCAACGGGTCGGGCATCTCGCTCGGCCACCCGGTCGGCGCCACCGGCGCGCGCATCCTGGCCACGCTGGCGCACGAGTTGCGCCGCCGCGAGGCCCGCTACGGCCTGGAGACCATGTGCATCGGCGGGGGGCAGGGCCTGGCCGCCGTCTTCGAGCGCGTCAGCTGACCCCGCGGCGGCTGCTCCCCGACGGAGCACCGCGCTCCGGTAGCCGCACCGCCCGGGACCCGTGGCCGGGTGTCCGGCTGCCACCGGCGGGGTACCTCCACGGAACGCCTCCGATTGCGCCGCCGCCGCGGTGTGGTTGTGTGGGAGCAACAGCTGGCCCGCCCGGGCCCGGGGACACGACCCGGCCGGCCGAGCCGCGTCCAGACGAGGAGACCCTGTGGCTGAGCCCCGATCCGACCGCGCCGCACGCCCGGCCGCCGCCCGGTGGGCGGCATGAGCGCCGCGCCCCGGCAGGACCGCGACCGGCGTCCGGAGCAGCCCGCCGGCTCCGCGGCCGAGGCCGTTCCGGCCTCCGCGTCGGCCGCGGGCGGCGCGCCGGACGGCGAGCCGGAGCGGGTCGCCGAGGCCGCCACCGGGCTGGACATGATCCTCACCGACGCCGCGCTCGGCCCGGTGCGCCGGTTGCTGCCACCGGTCGGCACCGGGCTGCGCTTCGTCGCCGGGCTGGCCCGGCACCGCGACTCGGTGCTGTCGCACACCGGCGAGCTGGTCGGCGAGATCGGCCGGATCGGCCTGGGCCGCTCGGAGGTGGCGCCGGCGCCCAAGGACAAGCGCTACACCGACCCGGCCTGGTCGGGGAACCCGCTGCTGAAGCGGGTCATGCAGGCGCACCTGGCCGCCGCCAGGACGGCGACGCAGCTCGTCGACGACGCCGGGCTGCCGTGGGCCGACGACGAGCGGATCCGCTTCTCGGTGACCAACATCGTCGAGGCGCTGGCGCCGAGCAACAGCCCGCTGCTCAACCCGCTGGGCTGGAAGACGGCCATCGACACCGGCGGGCGCAACGTGGTGGTCGGCACCAAGCAGCTGGTCCGCGACCTGTCCTCGAAGCCGCGGGTCCCCGCGATGGTGGAGCCGGACGCCTTCGAGGTCGGCAAGGACGTCGCGGTCACCCCCGGGGTGGTCGTCTTCCGCACGCCGGTGTTCGAGCTGATCCAGTACCAGCCCACCACGCCGACCGTGCACGCCGTTCCGCTGGTCATGGTGCCGCCGACGATCAACAAGTACTACATCGCCGACCTGGCGCCCGGGCGCAGCATCGTCGAGCACGTCGTCGGCGGCGGGCAGCAGGTCTTCATGATGTCCTGGCGCAACCCCGACGCCCGGCACGCCGACTGGGGCCTGGACACCTACGGCCAGGCGATCCTGGACGCGATGGCCGCCGCCGAGCGGATCACCGGCAGCTCGCAGACCAACCTGATGTCCTTCTGCTCCGGCGGCATCATCACCGCGATGGTGCTCGGCCACCTCGCCGCCATCGGCGAGCAGGACCGGGTCTCCTCCGCGTGCTTCGCGGTGACCGTGCTCGACCAGGCCCGCAGCGGGACGACGGGTGCCTTCCTGGACGAGAAGTCCGCCGAGGCCGCGACCCGGGCGTCGGCGAAGAAGGGCTACCTGGACGGCGCGACGCTGGCCGAGGTGTTCGCCTGGCTGCGGCCCAACGACCTGATCTGGAACTACTGGGTCAACAACTACCTGCAGGGCAAGCCACCGGCCGCCTTCGACATCCTGTACTGGAACGCCGACACCACCCGGATGGCCGCCGCCCTGCATCGCGGCTTCCTGGACCTGGCGGTGCACAACTCGCTCACCCGGCCGGGCGCGGCCACCATGCTCGGCACTCCGATCGACCTGTCCGCCGTCACGGTCGACAGCTACATCCTGGCCGGCATCGCCGACCACCTGTGCCCGTGGCAGTCCTGCTACGCCAGCACCCAGCTGCTCGGCGGCGACACCCGGTTCGTGCTGTCCACCAGCGGCCACATCGCCTCGCTGGTCAATCCGCCGACGAACCCCAAGTCCACCTGGCGGACGGCCACCCCGAACACCCCGGACCCCGAGGAGTGGCTCGCGTCGGCCCACACCGAGAAGGGCTCGTGGTGGACCGACTACAGCAACTGGCTGGAGACACGGTCGGGCAAGGAGATCGACCCACCGAGTGAGCTGAACGGCGGCGAGCCGGTCCTGGGCGCAGCACCTGGCAGTTATATCTTCGACAAGTGACAGAGCGGATGTCAGCCGACACGTTCGGTGAGCAAGCGACCCTGCGGACCCTGACGGTGTGCGGGCGGACGCTGCGGGTCAGCGTCCGCCCGGGAGACGGCTCACTGCCACCGCTGCTGCTGATGAACGGGATCGGCGCCAGTCTGGAGGTGCTGCAGCCCTTCGTGGATGCGCTGGACCCACGGCGGGAGGTGATCCGCTTCGACGTCCCCGGCGTAGGGGGCTCGCCCCGGCCGGTGATGCCCTACACGATGGCGACCTTCACCCCCGTGGTGGCCGGCCTGCTCACCCAGCTCGGTCACCGGGACCCGGTGGACGTCCTCGGGTTCTCCTGGGGCGGCGGCCTGGCGCAGCAGTTCGCCGTGCAGTACCGCAGGCGCTGCCGGCGGCTGGTGCTGGCAGCGACCGGTATGGGGTCGCTGATGGTGCCGGCGCACCCACGGGTGCTGTCGAAGATGCTCACCCCCCGGCGGCACCGCGATCCCGGCTACGCCCGGTGGATCGCCGGGGAGATCTACGGCGGCACCATGCGGCAGCACCCGGAACGCGCGGCGCAGGTGCTGCACTCGGACTCCCGGCTGGGCCCGCGGCGCGGGTACTACTACCAGCTCGTCGCCGGTGCGGGCTGGACGAGCCTGCCGCTGCTGCCGATGATCAAGCAGCCCACGCTGGTGATCGCCGGGGACGACGACCCGATCATCCCGGCGGCCAATCCGCGGGTGATGGCCCGGCTCATCCCGAACGCGCAGCTGCACCTGTACCGCGGCGGCCATCTGGCGCTGGTGACCGAGACGCGTGAGCTCACCCCGGTGGTGGAGCGCTTCCTCGGCTGAGCGCACCACCAGCTGAGCGCACCACCAGCTGAGGGCGTCACCACCGAACTGTCCGACCCTCGTCCTACGGTCGCCGCACAGCGGTCCGGACGTGGCCGCGTGAAGGAGTGGCCGTGTACGAGGCCGACGGCGGGCTGGTCGTCAGCGCCAGCGACCTGACCGGGTTCCTGGAGTGCGAACACCTGACCCGGCTGTCGCTGGAGGTGGCGCGCGGCCGGCGGCCGCGCCCCACGGCGACCGACCCGATGACCGAGCTGGTCGCCCGGCACGGCATCGACCACGAGGCGCGCCATCTGCAGCGGCTCCGCGACCGGGGCCTCTCGGTGGTGCAGATCGTGCCCCCGGCGGGGAAGGACGCGGCCGCGCTGCGCCAGGCGCAGGCCGACACGCTGGCCGCCATGCGGGCCGGGGCCGACGTCGTCTACCAGGCGACCTTCTTCGACGGCGACTGGCGCGGGCACGCCGACTTCCTGCTCAAGCGCGCCGACCGGGTCAGCGACCTGGGCCCGTGGGCCTACGACATCGCCGACACCAAGCTGGCCCGCCGGATCAAGGTGCCGGCGATCCTGCAGATGGCGGTGTACGGCGACCTGCTGGCCGCGCTGCAGGGCGTGCCGCCCGAGCGGCTCACCGTGCTCACCGGCGACCAGCAGGAGCTCACCTTCGCCTACGCGGACGCCGAGGCCTACGCCCGCACCGCCCGCGACCGGTTCTCCGCGCGGCTGGCCGACGGGAACCTGGCCCCGCCCTACCCCAACGCGCACTGCGGCGTCTGCCCCTGGCGGGAGACGTGCACCCAGCGCTGGCGCGAGGAGGACGCGCTGTCGCTGGTCGCCTTCATGCGCCGCGACCACGCCACCACCCTGACCGAGGCCGGCATCGCCACGGTCGCCGAGCTGGCCGCCCGGCGGCCCGACGAGCTGCCCGATGCGATCGGGCGCACCTCCCGGCAGCGGCTGACCCAGCAGGCCCGGCTGCAGCTGGACGAGCGGGTCACCGGGCAGCCGTCCTACGAGTTCCTGCCGCGCGAGCGCGGCCGGGGCTTCGAGCGGCTGCCGCCGCCCAGCGCCGGCGACCTGTTCTTCGACATCGAGGGCGACCCCTTCGCCGGCGACGCAGGCCTGGAGTACCTGTGGGGCGTCCTGGACACCCGCAGCCGGTTCACCGCGTTCTGGGGGTGCGACCCGGCCGCCGGCGACCAGTCCGCAGCCGAGCGCCGGGCGTTCGAGGCGCTGGTCGACCACCTCGCGGCCGCCTACGCCGCCGACCCGTCGATGCACGTCTTCCACTACGCGCCCTACGAGCCGACCCGGCTGAAGACGCTGTCCGCACGGTTGCAGACCCGGGAGGCCGAGGTCGACCGGCTGCTGCGCGCCGACGTGCTGGTCGACCTGTACGCGGTGGTCCGGCAGGGCCTGCGGCTGTCCAAGGAGTCCTACTCCATCAAGCAGGTGGAGGACTTCTACCGCGGGCACACCCGGGCCCACGGCGAGCAGGTGTCCGACGCCGGGGAGAGCATCGTCGCGTTCGAGCGCTGGCTGACCACCCGCGACCAGGCGCTGCTGGACCAGATCGAGGCCTACAACCGGGACGACTGCGTGTCCACCCGCGAGCTGCGCGACTGGCTCGAGGCCCGCCGCGTCGAACTGCTCGCCGCCGGTGCGCCGCTGGGCCGCCCCGAGGACGGCGACCCCGACGGATCGGCGGAGAACGCCGCCGCGCAGGCGCTGCGGGAAGACCTCGAGGCCCGGCTGCTCGACGGGCTCCCCGACACCGGCCGCACGCCGGAGCAGCAGGCGACCTGGATGCTCGCCCAGCAGCTGGGCTGGCACGCCCGTGAGTCCCGGTCGGCCTGGTGGGAGTACTTCCGGCTGCGCGACCTGCAGGCCGACGACCTCGAGCGGGAGACCGCCGCGCTGGGGCCGCTGGCCGAGCCGCAGCTGGTCGGCGCCCGGCGGCGCTCCCAGCTGTGGCGCTACTCCTTTCCGCCGCAGGAGACCAAGGTGTCCGCGGGCGGCCGGTTCGAGCACCTGCTGCCCGCCGCCGACGGCACCCGGCCCACCAGCTCGGTGGTCGACGTCGATCCGACCGCCGGCTGGGTGGTGCTGGCGCGCGCCGCCTCGTCGTCGCACGAGCACCCGACCGGCCTGCTGCCCACGGCGCCGCCGAGCGACACGCTGTTCCGGTCGGCGCTGGCCGCCCTCGGCGAGCAGGTGGCCGGCACCGGCATCGTCGCGCCCGGCCCGCTCCGTGCCGCCCGCGACCTGCTGCTGCGCTCCGGGCCGCGACTGGTACCCGGAGCGCGGGCCCCGGCGGGGGAGGAGCCGGCCGACGCGGTCCGCCGGCTCGCCGGTCAGCTCGACGGCGGGCTGCTGGCGGTGCAGGGCCCGCCCGGCGCCGGCAAGACGCACACCGGCGCCCGTGCCGTCGTCGACCTCGTCCGGGCCGGCCGCCGGGTCGGGCTCACCGCCTCCAGCCACAAGGTGATCGGCAACCTGCTCGACGCGGTGATGGCCGCCGCCCGGGAGGCCGGGGTGCCGGTCCGCGCCGTGCAGAAGGCCGAGGACCTGCAGCGCTGCAGCGATCCCGACGTCGAGTGCGTCGGCTCCAACGGCGACGTGGTGCGCGCGCTGGACGCCGGCGACGTGGACCTGGTGGCCGGCACCTCGTGGCTGTTCGCCCGCGAGGACCTGGCCGGCCGGCTGGACGTGCTGGTCGTCGACGAGGCCGGCCAGCTGTCCCTGGCCAACACCCTGGCCGTCAGCCGGGCGGCGGCCAACCTGGTGCTGCTGGGCGATCCGCAGCAGCTGCGCCAGCCCGGCCGGGGGATCCACCCCGACGGCGCCGACGTGTCGGCGCTGCAGCACGTCCTCGGCGAGGACGACGTGCTGCGTCCCGACCGCGGCGTCTTCCTCGACCGCAGCTGGCGGATGGCGCCGGCGCTGTGCCGGGTCGTCTCCGAGCTGTCCTACGGCGGGCAGCTGCAGCCGGCACCGGTCACCGCCGGCAACGTGCTCGACACCCCGCCGCGCTGGGCGGCACCGGCCGGCATCGGCTGGGTTCCGGTCGTGCACCAGGGCAACGGCGCGGCCTCCCCCGAGGAGGCAGCCGTGGTCGTCGAGCTGGTCGCCGACCTGGTCGGCTGCAGCTGGGCGGCCGGCGGCATCCCCCGGGTCATGGGTCAGGCCGACGTGCTGGTGGTGACGCCGTACAACGCGCAGGTGAACCAGCTGCGCAGCGCGCTGGCGGGCGCCGGGTTCGGCGAGGTCGAGGTCGGCACCGTCGACAAGTTCCAGGGCCGGGAGGCCGCCGTCGCCGTGTTCTCCCTCGCGTCCTCCAGCGGGGCGCACGTGCCGCGGCGGCTGGACTTCCTGCTCGACCGGCACCGGCTGAACGTGGCGCTGTCCCGGGCGAAGACCGTCGCCTACCTGGTGGCCAGCCCGGCGCTGCTGACCTCACCGGTGCAGACGCCGGAGCAGCTGCGGCTGGTGAACGCGCTGTGCCGGCTGGTCGAGACGGCCACCGCGGCGCGCTTGGCCCCGGCCCATTGACGTGCCGGTGCCCTACGGTCGGGGTCGGGGCACCGGGGCGTTCCCGGGCCGGAGGGGGTTCGCCATGCTGCTGCGATTCCTGCTGGTGCTGCTGGTCGTGTGGATCGCGCTGACCGTGATCGGCGCCGTGATCAAGGGCCTGTTCTGGCTCGCCGTCGTCGGGCTCCTGCTGTTCCTGGGCACCGCCGCGTTCGGTGCCGCCCGCCGCCGCTGACCCGGCGGGGTCCGCGACCGTCGTCCTGGTCGACGTGGCCAACGTCGTCGGATCGCGCCCGGACGGCTGGTGGCGGGACCGCGCCGGCGCCACCGGCCGGCTGCTGAGCCGGCTCGCCACCCTGCCCGGCACGACCACGACCGGCCCGGACGGCGCGCCGCTGCACGTCACCGCGCTGGTCGCGGTGGTCGAGGGCCAGGCCCGCGCGGTCGCCGGTCCGGTCGGGGTCCAGCTGGTGCGGGCGGCCGGCAGCGGGGACGACGCCCTGGCCGAGACGGCCGCGGCGCTGGCCGACCGGGACGGGGAACTGCTGGTGGTGACGGCCGACCGGGGGCTGCGGGCCCGGCTGCCCCGCACGGCCCGGCTCGCCGGTCCCCGCTGGCTGCTGGATGCCGTCGACCGGCCGACTGCCTGCGGGTAGCGCCGCCTACCCCGGCCGGCGGGTGCGAAACGGGAAATCCGGCGTTCACCCGCGTGGCCACACTCACGGCCCCGTGACACGTGTCGTACCCGCATGCGCCACCTTTGCCTGGCACCGTGGAGATCAGCGCCCGAGGTCGTGTGCTCACCGACCCCCTGGCCGCCATCCCGGCGGCCCCCGCGTCCCCGCGAAGGTTCTCATGCCCCGTTCTCCCGTCCTGTCCCGCGCTCGCGTTCCCGGCGCGGACCTGGTCCGCGCCGCCTCCCGCCGGGCGACCCCGCAGCCGCTGAACCGGTTGCGGGCTGCCGTCGCGGTGCTCTTCGCCCTGGACGGCTTCGTCTTCGGCAGCTGGGCCGCCCGCGTCCCCGACGTCGCGGCCGCCACCGGCGCCGGCTCCTCCGCACTGGGGGTCGCCCTGCTGTGCCTGTCGGTGGGTGCGCTGGCCTCGATGCAGCTCACCGGCGCGCTGTGCGCCCGCGTCGGGCCCGGCCTGGTCAGCGTCCTGGCCGGGCTCGGGGTCAGCGCCGCCGCGGTGCTCCCCGGGCTGGCCGGCACCGTGCCGGTGCTGTGCGCGGCGCTGCTGGTTTTCGGCGCCGTGACCGGCATGGTCAACGTCGCCGCGAACAGCTTGGGCGTGCAGGTGGAGGCGCGCGCCGGCCGGCCGCTGCTGTCCGGGCTGCACGCCGCCTTCAGCGGTGGCGGCCTGCTCGGCGCCCTGGCCGGCGGCCTGCTCTCCACCTCCCTGCCGGTCGCCCTCCACCTGGCCGGCGTGGCCGCGGTGGGGCTGGCCGCGATGGCGTGGGCGGCGCCGATCCTGCTGGGTGCCGGCCGCAGCCCTGCCCCGGCCCGGCCGCGCTCCGACGGCGCCGCCCCCGCCGGCGGGCGCCCCACGGCGGCCCTGGTGCTGCTCGGTGCCGTGGCCGGGGCGACCGCCTACGGCGAGGGTGCGCTCAGCGACTGGGGAGCGCTGCACCTGCGGGAGCAGCTGCACGCCGCCCCCGCCCTGGCGGCCGCCGGCTACGCCGGGTTCTCCTGCGCGATGGCCGCCGGACGGCTGGCCGGCGGGCAGCTGGTCCTGGCTCTCGGCGAGCGCCGGCTGCTGGTCGGCGGTTCCCTGCTGGCCGCCGCCGGCTCCCTCGCGGCGGTGACCACGACGTCGCTGCCGATCGCGCTGGGCGGGTACGCCGTCGTCGGGCTGGGGCTGGCCAACGTCTTTCCGCTGGCCATCGCCCGCGCCGGTGCCCTCGGTGGCCCGTCCGGCGTCGCGCTGTCGACGACCGTCGGCTACACCGGCCTGCTCGGCGGCCCGCCGATGATCGGGTTCCTGGCCGAGCACGCCGGCCTGCCCACCGCGCTGGGCACCGTCGCGCTGCTGGCGGTGCTCGCCGCCGTCCTCGTGCTCGGCCTGGACGGCGACCGGATCCGTCGCCCGGCGCTGCCGCGGAACGGTGAGGGCTGGGTGCTGCCGGTGACGGCGGGTCTGCGCCCGGTGGCGATCCGCATGCGGCCGGTGGCCGTCCGGGTGCGCGGCGGTGCCGGCAGCTACCTGCGGGACCTGCAGCAGCTCTCCGTCGCCTGAACCCGGGAGTGCCGGCCGGTGGCCCGCTCGGCGTTGACCGGGCCGCCGGCCGGGCTGGACGCTGACCCTTCCGCCCGGGAGACCGAGCACCGGAGGCCAGCGATGACGGCGCCCCGCGCCGCCTCCCCGGCCCGCTGCTGGTCAACACCGTGGTCGGCTTCATCGGCCCGGAGTACCTCTACGACGGCAAGCAGGTGATCCGGGCCGGCCTGGAGGACCACTTCTGCGGCAAGCTGCTCGGCCTGCCGATGGGCGTGGACGTCTGCTACGCCAACCACGCCGAGGTCGACGGCGACGACACCGACACGTTGACGCTGCTGCTCGGCGCCGCCGGGTGCGCGTTCGTGATCGCCGTCCCCGGTTCGGACGACGTGATGCTGCACTACCAGTCGCTGTCGTTCACGACGTGCTCACCGCCCGGCAGGTGCTCGACCTCCGGCCGGCTCCGTCCCTCCGGTGACCACCCCCGAGGGCCAAAGTCGCGACTTTGGCCCTCGCGAGGACCCGTGGGCGGTGTTGCGCGGCGCGACCCGCGCCCGGGTGGCGCTGGCCGCGGCCGGCGTGGGGGCCGACGTGCTGGAGGTCCGCTCGCAGGCGCCGGACCGGGCGACCTACCTGCAGCGCCCGGATCTGGGACGGCGGCTCGCTTCGGGCACCGACCTGGCTGGGCTACGGGCGGGCTGCCGACACGCTGGTCGCCCTGCTCGTCGGCACCCGGGAGCTGGGCGCATCGGGAGTGGCGCTCGAGGACGAGGGCGCCGCCCTGCCGCCGGGGGCCGACCGGAGTCAATAGGTGGCGGAAACCGTCATCGGGGGACTCCACCGGGGCGGCGTCAGCGGCGGACGAGCTTGCCCGCCGCCATCACCTTGCTGAGCAGGAGCTCCATCGGGTGCCGCTCGGGCGGCCCGATCACCGCCGGCCAGTCGGGCACCAGGTCCGGATCGGCGCCGATGGTGCTGGCGGCCTCCTCGGTGACCGCGGTCGCCCGGTTGTGCAGCCGGTCGCGGACGTCGTCGGCCGTGTAGGTCCGCCGGTGCCGCTCGTGCCGCAGGAGGACGGCGCCGGTGGCAGCGACACCTGCGAGACCGGCGACTCCGAAGAACTTTCCGAGGCGCATGTCACCTACGGTATCGGCGTGGCAGACATCACATACCGCCCCGGCGCCGCCGGCGTGCGGGCACTGTCCCTCGACGAGGCCTGCGAGCTCACCCGCACCGGCGACGTGTGGTTGTTCCGGGGCGGCTCGCTGGCCGACCGGGCGATCCAGACGGTGACCAACGCACCGGTCAACCACGTGGGCATGGCCGTCGTGATCGACGACCTGCCGCCGCTGCTCTGGCATGCCGAACTGGGCCACGGGCTGCGCGACGCCTGGAGCGGCCGGCACCAGCGCGGGGTCCAGTTGCACGACCTGCACGACGCCGCCTGCGTGTGGCGCAACCGGTACGGGCAGCGGGCCTGGATGCGCCAGCTGGTCGGGCCGGCCGACGACGGCGGGGTGACCCGGCAGATGGAGGATGCCGTCCTGTGCACGATCGCCCGGCTGGACGGCAAGCCGTTCCCGACGACCCGGGGCCTGGCGCGGGGCTGGCTCAACGGCCGGCTCCGGCGGCACGCCAGCAACGACACGGTCTTCTGCGCGGAGCTGCTCGCGGCCACCTACAGCGCCATGGGCCTGCTGCCGGGCAAGCGGCCGGTGAGTTCCTACGACCCGGGCAGCTTCTGGTCCGGCGACCGGCTCGAATTGGTGGACGCCACGCTCGGTCCCGAGGTGCAGGTCGACGTCCCGACGCTCTGACCGGCCGGTGCCGGCGAGCCGCGGCTCAGCCGGAGGCCGGGCCGCACACCGACGAGGGGTCGGCGCGGCCGCTGACCACGTCGGCAGCCAGGTCGTCGACCATGCGCCCGGAGGCGTAGGCGTGGGCACGGAGCCGGTCCAGCGCCTCCGCCGCCGGCACGTCGTGCGCCAGGCCGGTCAGCCCGATCGCCTGCCAGACGAGCGCCCGCCGCTCGGCGGCCGGGCCGTGCAACCAGGGCGGCCCGTCGGCCGCGGACCAGTCCGACCAGACCGCCGCCTCGCTGAGCGCCTGGCTCACCAGGTCCCCGGCGCCCATCGCGCTGAGGACGTCGAGGGTGGCCACGTCGGCCGGGTCGGTGAAGTACAGGTCCATCGCGCCCAAGCCGGCCAGGTCGTAGCGCAGCGGGAGCGCGACGACCCCCCGGAAAGGGGTCTCCTGCACCAGCAGGTCGTGGAAGGCCGGCCAGCGTGCGCGGAGGTCGTCGTCGACCACGAAGACGGGCTGGCCAGAATCCATGGCCTGCGTGCACGGCCCGGCACCGACGGTGAACTGCAACCGCTCGGCCCGGGTGGACGGCTCGTCACTCGCGCCCAGCGGCGCCCGCCGGTCGTTCCCGGTGCGGACGCACAGGCCGGCACCGTCCACCGGCAGCACCCGGGTCACCGCCCGTGACAGCCGGACCGGCAGCAGCTCGGGTCCGTCGTCCTCCTCGGCCGACACGGCCGACAGGGCCGACGCGAACCGCTCGGCCAAGGACGTCCAGGTGCTCATGGGGTCAAGCATGCGCCTCGGCCGGGCGGCCGCTACGTCCGCACCGGCTGCGGACCCGCTCGCGCGACGACCGGCCGATCAGTTCTCGTGCTCGCGCAGCTCCCGGCGGGCGTCGTCCCGTTCGTCGCGGGCGTGCTCGGCGACGGCCAGGGCGTCGGCCAGGTCGTCCTGCAGACCCAGGATGACCTGGGCGGAGGCCAGCAGGTGACCGTCGTCGAGCAGGCCGCGGACCCGGGCGGCGCGCTCGAGCTGGTGGCGGGAGTACCGCCGGTGACCGCCGGCGGAACGGTGCGGCTCCAGCACGCCGGCGGAGTCCAGGCTGCGCAGGAAAGCGGCCTGGACCCCGAGCAGCTCGGCCGCCTGGCTCATGGTGAGCACCGGGTGGTCGGGGTCGTCGAGGGGGCCGAGCGGGTCGGTGCTCATGGGCCACTCCGAGGTCCGGGGCCGGAACGAGGAAGGGACGGGACCCCCGGTCCCGTCCCTTCCGTGGTGCCGCGGTCGGTCAGCTCTCGACCGACTTCTGGGCGGACTCGCCCTCCACGGTGCGGGCCTCCACGGCGGACGGCGTGTCGGCCCGGCTGACGGTGATCTTGCGGGCCTTCGCCTTCTCGGCCACCGGGATGCTCACGGTCAGCACCCCGTCGTGGTAACTGGCTTCCAGCCGGTCGGTGTCCAGGCTGCGGCCCAGCACCAGCTGGCGGGTGTAGCTGCCGAACGGACGCTCGGCGACCGCCCACTCGGCGCCCTCGAGCTGCGGTACGGAGCGCTCGGCGCTGATGGTCAGCGTGGTGCCCTCCACGGACAGGTCGATGGAGCCGGGGTCGACGCCGGGCAGGTCGAAGTGGGCGACGAAGTTGTCACCCACCCGGTAGGCGTCCATCGGCATGCCGGCCAGCGCGCGGGCGGTGGTGGTGCCGGAACGGCCGGTCAGCTGGTCGAGCGCACGCATGGCGGCGGAGGTCGCGGCGAACGGGTCGTAGGAAGTCAGCAGCATGGCTGGGTACCTCCAGGGGTCGTGCGGTCTGCGGTCCTGAGTGCGTTGCCACCGGGGAACCTTCAGTGGCAACTGAAGATTACCTCGACCGTCCACTGTTGTAAACCGCGGTCGTGGCCGAATTCTGCTGGCTCTCGCGTCATGGACCGGCCGCCGTCAGGGCGGCGGGCGGTCGGTCGGGTCGAACGTGACGTGCACCTGCTCGAAACCCTTGCTCCGCTGCGCCTTGGCCTGGTCGGTGTAGCTGCGCCGGTCGCCCGGGGTCAGGTGCACGTCGTCGGTGAAGGGGGTGAGCAGGGCCCGCGGATAGAGCCGGTCCACGCGCACGACGTTGATCTCCACGCACAGCACGCCCACCACGGACGCCAGGTACAGGAACGCCAGCAGGCCCAGCACCAGGGCGAACACCCCGTTGGTGGCGCTGGCGGTGCTGACCACGTGCTGCACGTAGGTCACCCCGAACGTCTGCAGCAGCTGCCACAGCACGGCGGCGATCAGCGCGCCGGGGGCGACGTCCCGCAACGTCAGGCGCCGGGTGGTGGCGAGCCGGAAGGCGAGGACGAAGACCGTGCCGTTGACCAGTACGGAAGCGACCAGGACGACGATCCGCAGCACCGGCCCCAACGACCCCACCGAGCTGGAGCCGATGGTCGACAGCGCGGTGGTGCCCAGCACCGCGAGCCCGGCGGTGGCCAGCAGCAGCACGCTGCGCCCCCGGGCCAGGAACGGGTTGGGGCGGTTGTTGCGCGGCACCGACCATGCGGTGTTCATCGCGTACTGGACCGCCTGGGCGACCCCGAGAGCGCCGTAGAGGGAGCCCAGGACGCCGATCACCACGCCGGCCGTGCCACCGCTGAGCTCCTGCGGCCGGCCGAGCTGGTCGCCGACGACCGGGAACTGGCTCAGCGCCGAGTCGATCAGCCGCTGCTGCAGCTCGGGATTGCCGGCCAGCAGGTGGCCCAGGATGGTCGACATGAGCAGCAGCAGTGGGAACAGCGACACGAAGGCGTAGTAGGTGATCAGCGCCGCCAGGTAGGGGCCGGAGTCGTCGACGTACTTGTACGCGACGGCGATCGGGAAGCCGGCCGCCCGGTGCCGTCTCTGCAGCCTGTCCAGCCGATCGGCAAGTGCCACGCGGGCAGTGCACCACGGCGGCGGGCCGCCCACCACGGCTCTGCGCGGGTCGCCGTCCACACCAGGGCCGGGGCCGCCCGGGGACGGCGCCGGATGGGGGACGATGGGCCCATGCGTCTCCTTCCCCGGCTGCTCGCCGCCCTGGCTGTGGGCCTGCTGGCCGTGCTCCTGGGCGCCGGCCCGGCCCTCGCCGTCCCTCCGTTAGCGCCCACCGAGCAGATCACCGACCAGGTCGACGTCCTCGACGACGGCACGGTGCAGAAGGCGCTCGACGCCCTCCGCGACGACGACGGCACCCAGCTCTACGTCGTCTACGTCTCCTCCTTCGACGGGATGTCCGGACGGGACTGGGCGCACAAGTCCTTCGAGCTGCGGAACATGGGCGCCGGGGACGTGCTGTTCGCGGTGGCCACCGGCGACCGGCTGTACGGCCACTGGGAGGCGGACGGCTTCCGGCTGAGCGGCGACCAGATCGACAAGCTGCTCGTCTCCGACGTGGAGCCGCACCTGGCCGACGGCGACTGGACCGGCGCAGCGGTGGCGATGGCCGAGGCGCTGCAGCGCGGCAACGGCGGCTCGATGGCGCTGGCCGCGGTCGCCGGGGTGGCGGTCGTCGGCGGCGGTGGGTACGTGCTGGTCCGCAACCGGAACCGCAAGCGGACGGCGGCCGCCGCGGCGCGGGCCGCGCAGGAGCAGGCCGAGGCCGAGGCGGCCGCCCGCGACCCGTACCACGGCACCTCCACCGAGCAGCTGACCTTCCGGGCGAGTGAGGAGCTGCTGGCCCTCGACGAGGCGGTGAAGACCTCCGAGCTCGACCTGGCCTACGCCCGCACCCAGTACGGCGAGGAGCCGGTCGCCGGGTTCCAGGAGGCGCTGGACCAGTCGAAGACCGAGCTGTCCCGGGCGTTCACCATCCGCCAGGAGCTCGACGACGACATCCCGGAGGACGAGCCGACCCAGCGCCGGATGCTCACCGAGCTGCTCCAGCTCACCGCCGCGGCTGATGCGCGGCTGCGCGGCCAGGCCGAGGCCTACGCCCGGCTGCGCGGGCTGGAGCAGAACGCGCCGCAGGCGCTGGCCGCGCTCGGCCCGGCAGTGCAGCAGCTGGAGGCCCGCATCCCGGCGGTGGAACGGACCCTGCAGGACCTGCAGCAGCGGTACGCCCGGACGGCGTGGTCGGCGGTCGCCGACAACGTCACCGAGGCCCGGTCGCGGCTGCAGCTGGCCCAGCAGTTCCTCGACCACGGCCGCACCGAGCTCGACGCCGGCCGGTCCGCCGGTGCGGTTCCGGCGATCCGGGCGGCCGAGGACGCGCTGGCGCAGAGCCGCACCCTGCTCGACGCCGTCGGCCGGCTGGCCGGTGACCTGCAGGACGTCGGGCCACGGTTCGAGGCCGTCCGCGCCGAGACCGAGAAGGACATCGCCGAGGCCCGCACCCTGCTGGGCCGGGGGGTGGACACCCCGGGGCTGCGCGAGCAGCTGGCCCGGGCCGAGACCGCGCTGCAAAGTGCGGTGGCCGCGCTGCGCGCCGGCTCCGGAACGCCGTCGGACCCGCTGCTCGTGGTGCGGCAGCTGGACGAGGCCGACCTGGCCCTGGAGGCCGCGCTCGAGCCGGCCCGCGACGACCGCCAGCAGCAGGCACGGGCGGCGGCGCACTTCCAGCAGGTCGTCCAGGCGGCGGTCGCCTCGGTGACGGCGGCCGGTGACTTCATCGCCACCCGCCGCGGCGCGGTCGGCAGCGCCGCACGCACCCGGCTGGCCGAGGCGGAGCGGCACCTGGAGACCGCGCTGCGGACCGGGAAGACCGACCCGATCGGCGGGCTCCGCAGCGCCCAGCGGGCCGACACCCTGGCCCAGCAGGCGCTGGAGATCGCCGAGCAGGACGTGATGGAGTACCAGAGCGGCGGCTACGGCGGCGGGTACGGGGGTTATGGCGGCGGGGGATATGGCGGCGGCTACCGGCGCGGGTACGGCGGTGGCGGCGGTTTCGCCGGCGGCCTGGCCGGCGGGGTGCTCGGCAGCATCCTGCTGGGCGGGCTCGGTGGCGGCTACGGCGGCGGGTTCGGTGGCGGGGGCGACTTCGGTGGCGGGGGCGACTTCGGCGGCGGCGGGGACGGCGGTGGCGGGAGCTTCTGACCCGACAGACTGACGGGGTGACCGACGGAGCCCCGCTGGATCCCGACCTCGCCGCCCTCCCGCTGGTGGACCACCACTGCCACGGCCTGGTCCGCCGGGACCTCGACCGGCCGGAGTTCGAGGCGATGCTCACCGAGGGCGGCGGCCCGGGCGTGCTGGGCGGGTCGCTGTTCGACTCGCAGATCGGCCTCGCCCTCCGCCGCTGGTGCGCGCCGGTGCTCGACCTGCCGGCGCACGCGCCGGCCGACAGCTACCTCGCCCGGCGGGCCGAGCTGGGCGCCGCGGAGGTCAACCGCCGGCTGATGTCCGCCACCGGCACGCGGACCTTCCTGGTCGACACCGGCTACCTGCCCGAACCGGTCACCAGCCCCGGCGAGCTGGCCGCGCTCGCCGGCGGCCGCGCCCGGGAGGTCGTCCGGCTGGAGGCCGTCGCCGAGGAGGTGCTGGCGTCCTCCGGCGCCGGCGACTTTCCCGGGCGGTGCCGCGACGAACTGGCCCGGCGGTGCGCCGGGGCCGCGGCGGTGAAGTCGATCGCCGCCTACCGGGTCGGCCTCGAGCTGCAGGGCGCCCGGCCCACCGACGCGGAGGTGGGAGCGGCGGCCGGCCGTCTGCTCCGCTCCGGTGGCCCGCTGCGCATCGCCGATCCGGTCCTGCACCGGTTCCTGATCTGGACCGGCATCGACCTGGCCCGGCCGGTGCAGTTCCACGTCGGCTACGGCGACGCGGACGTCGACCTGCACCGCGGCGACCCGCTGCTGCTCACCGACCTGCTGCGGGCCACCGGGTCCGCGGGGGTGCCGGTGATGCTGCTGCACAACTACCCGTTCCACCGTTCGGCCGGCTACCTGGCGCAGGTCTTCGGGCACGTCTTCGTCGACGTCGGCCTGGCCACCCACAACGTCGGGCACCGCGCCGCGGCGGTGCTGGCCGAGCTGCTCGAGCTGGCTCCGTTCGGCAAGGTGCTGTTCTCCTCCGACGCCTTCGGACTGGCCGAGCTGTACCTGCTGGGCACGGTGCTGTTCCGCCGCGGCCTGGGCCGGCTGCTCGCCGACGGGGTGGCCGAGGACGCCTGGACGGCGGCCGACGCCGTCCGGGTCGCCGGGCTGATCGGATCCGGCAACGCCGAGCGCGCCTACCGGCTGCGCGAACCGCCGCCGGGGGACGGCGGATGACCGGGCGGACGGTCCAGGAGATCGCCGAGCGCTACCGGCGGTTCGCCGAGGTCGAGGCGGCCGGCGTCTCGCCGCGCTACCAGCTGCTCGCGGCAGGCATCGCCGAGGACCCTGACGTGCTGGCCTTCCTCGCCGGGCTGCCGCCGGCCAAGCAGCAGCCGAACCTGCTGCTCGCGGCGCTGCGGTACCTGCACGCAACCCCCGCCGACCCCGCCCAGCTGCGCGGCTGGGTGCTCGACGACCTCGGCCGGCTGCGGACGACGATGCTCGGCCGCGCGACCCAGACCAACGAGCCCGCCCGGTGTGCCGCCCTGCTGCCGCTGCTGGCCCGATTCCCCGAGCCGCTGACGCTGATCGAGGTCGGTGCCTCCGCCGGCCTGTGCCTGTACCCGGACCGGTACGCCTACGACTATGCCGGCGATCATGCCGGCCACCGGGTCGGCGGGGCCAGCCCGGTCCGGCTGCGCTGCCAGACCAGCGGCCCGGTGCCGCTGCCGACGCGGCTCCCGGCGGTCGCCGCGCGGATCGGCGTGGACCTCCACCCGCTGCACCCCGCCGACCCCGACGACCGGGCCTGGCTGCACGCGCTGATCTGGCCCGGCCGGCCGGAGCGGCACGCCCGGCTGGACGCCGCCCTCGACCTGGCCGCCGCCGAACCGGCCCGGATGGTGACCGGTCACCTGGTCGACCAGCTGCCCGCCGCGGTCGCGGCCGCGCCGGCCGGCGGCACCACGGTGGTGTTCCACACCGCGGTGCTCGGCTATCTCGGCGAGGACGAGAAGTCGGCCTTCTCCGCGCTGGTGGCGGAGCTGCCGGTCCGCTGGATCTCCCAGGAGGGGAAGTCGGTGCTGCCGGCCGTCCGGGACCGGCTTCCGGCCGGCGCGGACGACCGGCCGGCCGAGCTCGTCCTCG
>JAICZD010000234.1 GCA_025933855.1 Modestobacter sp.
GGTGGCGCCCTACGTCGAGCCGGCTCCGGTGGCCGAGCCGCAGCCGCAGGGCAGCGGGGGCGGACGCCGCCGCAGCGGGGGCAGCGCGCCGTCCGCCGCCGGCCGGTCCGGTCGCGGATCCTCCGGCGGATCCTCCGCCGGCCGCTCCGCGGGACCGGCGCGCACCCGCGCCGAGCTCGCGGCCCGCGCAGGTCAGGCACCCGCCGGTCGCGGCCGCGGTCGCGGCGGCCGCTGACCAGACCTCGCCACTGATCGCGACGGGCCGGTCGCTGCCTCCCTGCGGGGAGGCGGCGGCCGGCCCGTCGTCGTCGGGGGCACCGGACCTGCGCTGGTGGGGCCGCGCAGGCGGGGGAAGGATGCCGGTGAGCACTGCACCGCGCCCGTTTCCGAGTGAGGTCCCCATGCGCCTGCCCATCACCCCCAGCGAGATCGCCCCGCGCATCGCCACCGGGGCGTTCATCCTCAACTCCGGCCTGGGCAAGCGGCGCGTCGACGAGGAGACCGCAGCCGGCCTGCACGGCTTCGCTGCCAGCACCTACCCGTTCCTCAGGAACGTGCCGCCGGCCACCTTCGCCAAGGTGCTGTCCACCGCGGAGATCTCGATCGGCGTGGCGCTGCTGACCCCCTTCGTGCCGACCGCGGTCGCCGGCGCCGCGCTCACCGGGTTCTCCGCCGGGCTGCTCGGGCTCTACCTGCGCACCCCGGGCATGACGAAGCCGGGCCGCAGTGTCGCGCCGACCCAGGAGGGGCTGCCCATCTCCAAGGACGTCTGGATGCTCGGCATCGGCATCGGGTTGCTCACCCGCGGACTGATCGACCGGGACGGATCCACCCGCACGGCGTCGGTCTCGCTGGCCCGCAGCAACCGTACGGCGACGAAGCGCTCGGCCCGGAAGTCCGCCCGGGCGGCGCGCCGATCCGGCGCGGGGACGGCGGCCGGCGCGGCAGCAGCGGCGGCCCGGCTCCGCGAGGCCGTCGCCGCCTGAGGAAAGGACCCCCGCCTCCCGCTCCGGAGACGCAGCAACGGCCCGCCAGGTCGCCGAGCGGGGGGACCGATTGCCGGCGGCCGGTGCCGGGTAGGGCGACCACCTCGGCCGTGGTGCAGCGACGCACCCTGGCGGAGGACCGTAGGTCCAGTCCCGGACCCGGGACGAGGACCATGCCGGGAACGGCCCCGCGCGGCCGGCTGTTCAGCTGAGTAGGGTCCGGCCACGGCCACACCCACCGGGCCGGGGTTCCTGCTGCGACCCGGAGCCACCTTGGAGGATCAGTCATCATGACGACATCGGGAGACACCGTGGGCAGCGGCCAGACCACCGGACGACGACCGCGGGTCGTCATCGTCGGTTCCGGGTTCGGCGCCCTGTTCGCCGCCCAGCGCCTGCGCAAGGCTCCGGTCGACATCACCGTGGTGGCCAAGACGACCCACCACCTCTTCCAGCCGCTGCTCTACCAGGTCGCGACCGGCATCCTCTCCCCCGGTGAGATCGCCCCGGCCACCCGGGAGATCCTGCGCCGCCAGGAGAACACCCGCGTCGTCCTCGGCGAGGTCACCGACATCGACCTGGCCGCCCGTACCGTGACCTCGACCGTCCTCGGCCGCACGACCGTGCACCCCTACGACGAGCTGATCGTCGCCGCCGGCGCCGGCCAGTCGTACTTCGGCAACGACCACTTCGCCGAGTTCGCGCCCGGCATGAAGAGCATCGACGACGCCCTCGAGCTCCGCGGCCGCATCTTCGGGGCCTTCGAGCTGGCGGAGCTGGCCACCGACCCGGCCGAGATCGACCGGCTGCTGACCTTCGTGGTCGTCGGCGCCGGCCCGACCGGTGTGGAGATGGCCGGCCAGATCGCCGAGCTGGCCCACCGCACGCTGCGCCGCGACTTCACCCGCATCGACACCACCTCGGCCCGGGTCATCCTGCTCGACGCCGCGTCGCAGGTGCTGCCACCGTTCGGGTCGCTGGGCAAGAAGGCGCACAAGAAGCTCAACGAGATCGGCATCGACGTCCAGCTCGGCGCCATGGTCACCGATGTGGACGTCGACGGCATCGTGGTCAAGGACGGCGACGGCCAGGAGCGCCGGATCCACGCGGCCACCAAGATCTGGGCCGCCGGCGTGCAGGCCAGCCCGCTGGGCAAGCTGCTGGGTGAGCAGTCCGGCGCCGAGGTCGACCGCGCCGGGCGCATCGCCGTGCGGCAGGACCTGACCCTGCCCGGGCACCCCGAGGTGCACGTGGTCGGCGACATGATCTCGCTGGACAAGCTGCCCGGCGTCGCCCAGGTCGCCATCCAGGGCGGTCGCTTCGCCGCCGACGCGATCATGGCCCGGATCGAGGGCCGCCCCACCGCGCCGGAGTTCCACTACCACGACAAGGGGAGCATGGCGACGATCTCGCGGTTCTCCGCGGTCGCCACGATCGGCAAGCTGCGGATGTCGGGCTTCCTGGCCTGGATGATGTGGCTGGTCGTGCACCTGGCCTACATCGTCGGCTTCCGCAGCCGGATCACCACGGTGCTGCACTGGACGGTCAGCTTCCTGGGCCGCGGCCGCTCGGAGCGGGTGGCCACGCAGCAGCAGGTCTACGGGCGGCTGGCGCTGGAGGAGCTCGGCCCGAACTTCGAGGTCTCCAAGACCGGCGGCACGAGCGCCGACAGCGTTCCGGTCGACGTCAGCGGACGCCAGTCGGCCTGACGCCCCCGCCCGCCGGGCCGGGCCGGTCCCGTCTCCGGTCCCGGTCACCCGGGACGGCGGGATGGCGGGATGGCTACTTCTTCTGCCGGCGGCTGCCGCCGTGCCAGTCCTCCTGGGCACCCACCGCACCGGGCTGGACGCCGAACGCGGGCAGCTGCGGCCGCTCGCGCAGGCTGCGCTTGAGCTCGGCGAACCCGGGAAAGCTCGCCAGGCCGACGACGTGGTCCCACAGCCGCCCGGCCTCGTCCGCCGAGGGCAGCCGGCTGATCACCGGGCCGAAGAAGGCGACCCCGGCCGGCGGCTGGAAGTGCAGGATCGGGGTGCCGACGTCCTTGCCGGTGAGGGACAGCGCCTCGTCTGTCTCGGCCTGCACCTGCCCGTCCCAGGCGTCCTCGTCCAGCGCGTCGGCGAGTTCGGCGGGCAGCCCGACCGCGGCGAGCACCGGCGCCACGAACGCCAGGGTGCCCCGCCGCTCGCCGTCGCCGTACTCCTCCGGGGTGGTCTCGAAGATCTGCTCCCCCAGCGCCTCGTACAGCCGGCCCACCGCCTCCGGACCGTGCTCGGCGCGGGTCCGTGCCGCCATTCGCAGCAACCGGAGACCGGCGGTGTGCCCGGCCTCGTACTCGGGCGGGAAGTGGGCGGCGTAGTCGATGTGGGCGTTCAGCAGCCGCAGGGAGATCAACCGCCACTCCACGGAGTAGTCACGCTGGGCGCCGACCATGCGCACCCACTTGCTCGTCATCCACGCGAAGGGGCACACCGGGTCGAAGTAGAAGTGCAGGTCTGCGGTCACCCGCGCAAGGTAACCCCGGCCGCCGGGCGGGGGCACCGGGGCGGACCGGGTCAGCCGCCGTGCACCGCGTCGCGCAGCCGCTGGGCGCGGGCCTCGGCGCGGTCCCGGATGGCGGCCGCGGTCTGCGCCCGCCGCCCGGCGGCCTCCGCCCGGCGCTCGGCGTCGGCCACGTCCGTCCCCGCTGTCCGCGCTCGCTGCTGGGTCCGGCGCAGCTCGGCCTCCAGCTCGGCCACCCGACCGCGGAGTTGCTCCTCCAGCGACCGGGCCTCCGCCACTCGCTGCGCAGCGGCGTCGGCGGCGGCCTGGGTGTCACGGGCGATGGCCGAGGCCTCCGACGCGTCCTGCTCGGCCTGGGCCAGCTCGCGGCGCCGTTTGTCCTCGGCCTCCCGCCTGCGCTGCTCCGCCGCCGCCCGCTCCCGTTCCGCTGCCCGGTCCCGGTCGCGGTCCCTGCCCGGGTCGCCGTTCCGATCACCGGCCCCGGGCCTGGCCCGGCCGGACGTGCCGGCAGGCCTCCCGGTGGATGGCGCGTGCCGAGCCGGGGACGGCGCCGTCCGGCCGCCGGCCCGCACCGGCCTGGCCACCGCGCCGTCGAGGTCGACCGGCCCCAGGCCGCTGTAGGACAGCGCGGCGGTGAGCTGCCCGCCCAGCAGGGCCTCCCCGGCGTCCGGATCGGCGACCGCGGCCCGCAGCGTGCCCTCCACCTGCTCGGCGATGGCGGTGCTGACCGGATGGCCGGCGTCGGCGGCCAGCGCCCGGGCCTGCCGGGTCAGCGCGGTGATCACCTGGGAACGCTGCCGGCCCAGCTCCTTCAGCTGCTCGCCGGACAGCGACCGCTGCGCCTCCCGCATCATCCCGCCCAGCTCGATCAGCTGGGTGATCTCGTCCGTCCGGCGGCGGACGAGCAGGTTGCACACCCAGGCGGCGGTCGCCGGCTTGGGCAGGGCGGCGATCTCCTGGGCCAGCTCCTTGTCACCGTCCGCCCTGGCCCGGTCGCGGGCCGCCGTCCGGGCCGCGATGAAGTCCCCGGGCGCGACTCCGTACAGCTCGTCGGCGACATCGGCGAGGTCCACCGCTGCATCCTGCCCGCCGTCGGCTCCCGCCGGCAGCAGGTCAGCGCCGGCAGCAGGTCAGCGCCGGCGCCAGCGGGAACGACGGCGCCAGCGGGAACCACGGTGACGCGGCGGCGCTCGGTGCTCTCGGCACGGCCGGCGGCTACCCACCCCGGCTCGACGAGATGCGGCGGCGTGCGCGCACGGATCGCGCAGGGCGTAACCCACCGCGCGCCACGGGCGCTCCTTCCGGAGTTCACTGGAGGTAACGCCGTAATCGGGTGAGATCAGGAGGAGCCGTGAGCGTCGTCCCCGA
>JAICZD010000196.1 GCA_025933855.1 Modestobacter sp.
GCTTCAGGTGCCGCAGAAAGTGCGGTAGGTGCCGAAGTCCTGCGGGGCGGGGGCGGCGTAGCGCTCCAGGCCGGGGCGCTCGTCGTAGGGCCTCGTCACCGCGTCCAGCAGCCGCTGCAGCGGATCCAGGTCGCCCTCGGTCGCGGCGGTCAGGGCCTCCTCGACCAGGTGGTTGCGCGGGATGTACACCGGGTTCACCCGGTCCATGGCATCCGCGTCGGGGCCCAGGGCGCGCCAGCGTTCGAGCCAGCCGTCGATCCCGGCCAGGTCGAGGAACAGGTTGCGCGTCGGCTCGACGTCCCCGCGGGCGGCCGCGCCCAGCCCGCGGAAGAACGACGTCAGGTCCACGTGGTCCTTCTCCAGCAGGCCGAGCAGCTCCTCGAACAGCGCCTGGGTCACCGCGTCGTCCAGACCGTGGGGCAGGCCGAGCTTCGCCCGCATTCCGGCCGACCACGCGGCGTTGTACTGCGGACGGAACCCGCCGAGTGCCTCCACGGCGGTGGCGACCGCCGCCTCGTCCTCGTCGGCGAACAGCGGCAGCATCGCCTCGGCGAGCCGCGCCAGGTTCCACTCGGCCAGCAGCGGCTGGTTGCCGTACGCGTAGCGCCCGCCCTGGTCGATCGAGCTGTACACCGTGGCCGGGTCGAACGCGTCCATGAACGCGCACGGTCCGTAGTCGATGGTCTCGCCGGAGATCGTCATGTTGTCGGTGTTCATCACCCCGTGCACGAACCCCACCAACATCCACTGCGCCACCAGCGACGCCTGGACGGCGACCACGGACTCGAAGAACGCCAGGTACGGCTGCTCGGCGTCCGCGGCGGCGGCGTGATGCCGGCTGATCGCGAAGTCCGCCAGCCGGCGCAGCAGGTCGACATCCCCGGTCGCCCGCGCGTACTGGAAGCTGCCCACCCGCAGATGGCTGCTCGCCACCCGAGCGAGCACGGCTCCGGGCAGCAGCGTCTCCCGGCGAACCAGCCCGCCGGTCGCCACCACGGCCAGCGAACGGGTCGTCGGAATGCCCAGGGCGTGCATCGCCTCGCTGACCACGTACTCGCGCAGCATCGGACCGACCGCCGCCAGGCCGTCGCCGCCGCGGGCGAACGGTGTGCGCCCGGAGCCCTTCAGGTGCAGGTCGTGGAGCTGCCCGCCGGAGTCGACCAGTTCCCCGAGCAGCAACGCGCGCCCGTCGCCCAGCCGCGGCACGAACCCGCCGAACTGGTGCCCGGCGTAGGCCTGCGCCACCGGCGCGGCACCGCTGGGCACGACCGTGCCGACCAGCAGGCCCAGCCCCTCGGGGTTCCGCAGCCAGTCGGGGTCGAGGCCGAGTTCGGCGGCCAGCGGCTCGTTGAGCACCAGCAGCCGCGGCTCGGGAGCCTCCGCGGCGCGCCAGGGCACGGCCATCTCCGCCAGCTCCCGGGCGAAGCGGTCCCCGAGGGTGACGGTCGGTGGCGGTGCGACGCTCACCGGCCGAGCGTACGTGCGCCCGCGGGACCGGGCAGGGCTGCGGCGCCATCGACGACGAGGCCCGAGGACGACTTCGCCTCAAGTCGCGGGCGCCGGATGCCGATGACATGGCCGGACACCTGGGGAAACCGCCCGGGCCTGGAGGACGAGCAGTACGGAGGTCGGGCATGGCGTTGGGCGTTGCAGGTGTGGACCACCCCGAGGACCGGGCGGTGGTCGACGTCATCGTGCCCGGCCGTGGCGAGATGCTGATGAGCTGGGTCGAAGCGGTCCACGACGCCGAGCTCGTCGTCACCGTCGCGCAGACCAAGGCCGGGCATCCGGTCCTGCTGGACGCCGGCGAGCGCCTGGACCTGGTGTGGAAGGGCCCCGAGGGGCTGCGGGCGATGCCGGTCGAGCTGACCGCCACCGAACGCGGCGAGCGCCCCGCCTGGCGGCTGCGGCCGATGGGCCCGGCGACCCGGGGCCAGCGCCGCGGCGCCGTCCGCACTCCGCTGCGGCTCACCGTCCGCATCGCCGCAAGCACGACCGAGCTGGGCGGCGCCACCGTCGACGTCAGCGAGTCGGGCCTGCGGGTGATCTTCGATCGCCCGGCCGGCGCCGATCGCCCGTCGTCCGGCCCGGCGGCCATCGCACCCGTTCCCGCGGACGACGGCTCGATCCCGGCGCCGGCGAAGCGCCCGCTGCCGGAGGTCGGGGAGATCGTCTCGGTCGTCCTCCAGCTGGACGACAGCCAGATCGCCGCCAAGTGCGAGGTCATCCGCTTCCACCCGCGGCAGGACGACAAGTGCGAGGCGTCGCTGCGGTTCATCGGCCTGTCCGAGTACGAGCAGGACCAGATCCGTGCGCGGGTGTTCGCCGAGATGCGCGACCTCCGGCGCCGCGGGGTGATCTGACCCTCAGCCGCTGTCGCGCCGGCCGGATCAGGACGTCGCGCGGTCGCGCTCGCGCAGCATGCGCACCGACAGCCCGACCACAAGCAGCAGGAAGGCCAGCGGGGCGACCGCTTCCAGCCACGTGACCTGGGCCAGGCTCAGGGCCGCCTGGGCGAGGGACAGCACGGCGACGGCCCCGGCCGCCAGCCGCAGCCAGGTCGTCGCGGCGGACGCGGCGCAGGCGGTGGCGAACGCGGCGATGGCGACGCTGAGCACCACGTCGGTGAGCACCGTCGCCCTGGCCCAGCCGCCCGTGGCGCCCAGGGTCAGGCCGGGAACGAGGGCCAGCACGAGGACGGCGACCGACGTCGCCACCGCGGCCGCGGCCACCAGTCCCGCCGTCCCGAGCAGCGGCCGGGCGGAGGGCACGGGTGCTCGGCGGGTCAGGGCCCGGGCGAACTGCCAGAACAGCAGGATCGACAGCAGCTGACCGACCTGCGCCGCGACGATCGGCCCGCGGTGCTCGGCGTAGAACGCGTGCACGAAGGCTGCGCTGCGGTCATCTCGCGGCAGGGAGACGGCGGCCTCGCTGATCAGCAGCAGCCCGGCGAAGCCGATGCCCCACCACCCCTGCCGGGGGGTTGCGGGGGCAGGGCCGGGGGTACGGCGTGGGGCACGGCCGGTGGTCGACGGGGTGGTCGTGGTCCTGGTCATGGCTACTCCGCAGGGACGGCGCGCGGTCCGCGCCAGCATCCTCGGCCGGAGCGACCGGCGACAGCCCTCCGTGCACCGGCTCCCGCCCGGGACGGCCTCGGGCCGGGGAGCTCAGGCGCGGGCGAGCCGTGCGGTGGGCGGCCACCAGGCGCCGTGCTGGTGCACCAGCGGAAGGCGCACCTCCTCGCCGTCCTCGGTGGTGAGTACCAGGTCGACCCCGGTCAGCCGCCGCGGCCGGTCCTCGCCGCGGGCGAACACGAGCTGACCCGTGGCCAGCGGTACAGGCGGCAGCGTGAGCAGCGTGAGTTCTGACGTGTCGGCCACCTGGAGCACTCCGGAATCTTCTCGGCGAGGACGTCGTCGCGGAACGGCGCCGTCGCAGGACGCCTCGTCACGTCCACCAGAGCTATCGGCAGGGCGGCTCCGGGCAGCAACTCGAAATGCCGGGAAGGGCGCCGTCCCCGGGGGCGTTGCGACGAGCAACCGACGTGAAAGGTCCCCCATGCGCATCCCGCTGTCGATCCTCGACCTCGCTCCCATCCTGCGCGGCCAGTCCGCGAGCGACAGCATCGCCACCAGCGTGGCCCTCGCCCAGCGGGCCGAGGAGTACGGCTACCGGCGGGTCTGGTACGCCGAGCACCACAACATGCCCACCATCGCCTCCTCGGCGACCAGCGTGCTCATCGCGCACGTCGGGGCGCAGACCCGCACCATCCGGCTCGGCGCCGGCGGGGTGATGCTGCCCAATCACTCGCCGCTGACCATCGCCGAGCAGTTCGGCACCCTGGAGGCGATGTACCCCGGCCGGATCGACCTCGGGCTGGGCCGGGCGCCCGGCTCCGACCAGAACACCATGTACGCGCTGCGCCGCGACCCCGGCTCCGCCGACTCCTTTCCGCAGGACGTGCTGGAGCTGCAGGGCTACCTGACCGGCGCCACCCGGGTCCCCGGGGTCGACGCCGTCCCCGGCAAGGGCTCCAACGTGCCGCTGTACATCCTCGGGTCCTCGATGTTCGGTGCGTCGCTGGCCGCCGCGCTCGGCCTGCCCTACGCCTTCGCCTCGCACTTCGCGCCGCAGGCGCTGGAGGCCGCCGTGGCCGCCTACCGGCGCGACTTCCGGCCGTCGCCGCAGCTGGACGCGCCGTACGTGATCGCCGGGGTCAACGTCGTCGCGGCCGACACCGAGGCCGCCGCCCGGCAGGCCTTCCAGTCCGTCCGGCGCACCCTGGCCGCCGGTCTGTTCGGCCGTGGCCGGGTCCTCAGCGACGACGAGGCGGACCTGCTGCTCGCCCAGGGCGCCGGCCAGCACGTCGACTCGATGCTGACCCACACCGCCATCGGCACGCCGGACGACATCCGGGAGCACCTGGAAGGGTTCGGCAAGCTGGCCGACGCCGACGAGCTGATCGTCGCCCACCAGTCGCCCACCATCGAGGGCCGGCTGCGCTCGGTGAAGCTGACCGCGCAGGCGCTGGAGCCGGCCGGCGGCTGAGCCCGTGGCGCACCCGCCCGGCGCGCTCGCCGTACCCCGGTACGCGCCGGGCCGGGAAACGGCCGAGGATGACCGCATGATTGCGGAACTGCAACCGACTGCCGGGCGTGCCGCGGGCGGGCCCGGCCGGCGACCACTGCGGTGAGCGGACTCCCCGAGGAGGCCACGTCCGCCCCTGCGTTGCCGCCACCGGTGAACCGGGCCGGGGTGGCGATGATGTCCGTCGCCCACACCGTCGACGACCTCTACCAGGGGATCGTGCCGGCGCTGCTGCCGTTCCTGGTGCTCGAACGGCACTACACCTACGCGGCGGTGTCCGGTCTGACGCTGGCCGCGACGGTGCTGTCCTCGGTCGCCCAGCCGGCGTTCGGCTGGCTGACCGACCGGCGCCCCCGCCGGTGGATCATCCCGGCCGGCATGGCGGTCGCCGGCCTCGGTGTCGGCGCGGCCGGGCTGTTCTCCACGTACCTGCTCACCTGGCTGGCGATCGCGCTCTCCGGCCTGGGGATCGCCGCGTTCCATCCCGAAGCCGCCCGCGCCGCCCGGCAGGCAGCCGGGAACAGCACCCGCGCGATGAGCGTGTTCGCCCTCGGCGGCAACGTCGGTTACGCCCTGGGCCCGCTGATCGCGACCCCGGTGCTGCTGACCATCGGCGTGCGCGGCACCCCGCTGCTGTTCCTGCCGGCGCTGCTGATGGCCGGGGTGCTGATCGCCCGGCTGACCCGTGTGCTGGACGGGCGGCCGGGCCGGCGCCGGGCCTCGATGCTGCCGGTCGGCGTCGACGACTGGCCGGCGTTCGCCCGGCTGACCGCGGTCGTCGTCGTCCGCTCGGTGCTCTTCTTCGGCCTGACCACCTTCCTGGCCCTGCACTTCATCGCCGACCTCGGGGCCTCCACCGGGCAGGCCGGTGCGGTGCTGACCGTCTTCCTCGTCTCCGGTGCCGCCGGGACGCTGTTCGGGGGCTGGCTCGCCGACCGCGCCGGGCGGCTGATCTGCATCCGGCTCGGTTTCGGTCTGGCCATCCCCGCCGTGGCCGGCCTCGCGGTGGTCACCAACCGGCCGCTGGCGATCGCGTTCGTGGTGCTCGCCGGGATCGCGGTCTACCTGCCGTTCAGCGTCTTCGTCGTGCTCGGCCAGGACTACCTGCCCAACCGGATCGGCACCGCCAGCGGGGTCACCGTGGGGCTCGCGGTCAGCGTCGGCGGCCTGACCACCCCGGCGTTCGGCGCGCTGGCCGACGCCACGAGCCTGCGCACGGTGCTCGCCGTCCTCGTCGCCCTGCCGGTGCTCGCGCTGGCGCTGTCCACCCTGCTGCGCGACCCGAGGACCGGGCCCGCCGCGAAGGCGCCGGCCGACGCCGTCCGCGGCGCTCCCGAGCCCGGGGTGGATCCAGCCGTCAGGCGCTCGGGCGGACCCCGCCGATGAAGCCGCTCCAGCGCATCGCGGTGACCCGGACGACGGAGTTGCTCTGCGGCGCCTCGAGGATCTGGCCGTCGCCCAGGTAGATCGCCACGTGGTGGATGGTGGCCGGGCGGCTGGTGTCCAGCGCCCAGAACACCAGGTCACCGCGCTGCAGCCCGGCCCGGGACACCTTCGGCAGGGTGGCGTACTGCTGGGTGCTGTTGCGGGCGATGGAGATCCCGGCCCGGCCGTAGGCGTAGCGGGTCAGTCCCGAGCAGTCGAAACCGACCACGCCCTCGTCGATGCCCCAGCCGACGCTCGGCCCGGTCAGCGAGCCGCCGCCCCAGGCGTAGCGGGTGCCGAGGTACCGCTTGGCGGCGCTGATCGCGGTCTCCGCCGCCGA
>JAICZD010000023.1 GCA_025933855.1 Modestobacter sp.
ATGCCGAGGACCGCCACCGCCGACCGTGTCGACCGCGCCGAGTTGCTCGCCTCCCTCCGCCCGCGCCACCGAAGGATTCCCAGCGGCCGCAGCTGACAAGGTCTCAGGCTTGCGTGGGCTGATGCAAGGTGCTTCACTTGCTCGGTGCCCTTCGTGCTGACCGTGGACCAGAAGGGCAGCCGCCGCTCCGGTGACCGCGTTCCGGCGGCGCTGTCCGCGCTGTCCGGGGTGCCCACCGTGTTGCGGTTCGAGCGCACCGCGGGCGACGAGTTCCAGGGTGTGCTGGCCGATCCGGCCGCGGTGGTCGGCGTGGTCCTCGAGCTGGTCCGCGCCGGTGGCTGGAGCGTCGGGGTCGGTGCCGGGCCGGTGCAGACGCCGTTGCCCCGCAGCACCCGGGCCGGCGCCGGTCCCGCGTTCCTCTGCGCCCGAGCCGCCGTCGAGGCCGCCAAGCGCCGGCCGTCCCGGGTCGCGGTCCGCGGCGCGGAGGCCACGGCGGCCGGCGACGCGCAGGCCGTGCTGACCGCGCTGGCGGTGCTGGTCGACCGGCGCAGCCCGCAGGCCTGGCAGGCCATCGAGCTCCTCGCCGGAGGGCGTACCCAGGCGGAGGCGGCCGCCGAGCTCGGGATCACCCGGCAGGCCGTCGGGCAGCGGCTGGCGGCCGGCTGGTGGGACGTCGAACGTGACCTGCGGCCGACCGCGGCCCGGTTGCTGGGCCACGCCGAGGCGGGATGACCGTCGCCACCCTCGTGCTGCTGGGAGCGCTGGCGGTCGTCGGCACCGGCCTGTCGCTGCGGGGAGAGCGGCTGCGCACCCCGGCCGGCGCGGTCGTCCTCCTCGCCGGGCTCGCCGGCGCTGCGGTCCTGGCCTGGCGCGCGGGGGAGCCGTCGGACGTCGTCACCAGTACCGGGGTGCTGCTGGCGGTGGCTGCGGCGGCCGCGGGTGGCGGCCCGGTGACCACCGCGGTGCTCCGGCTGGCCGACCCCGACCGCGGGCCCTCACGCCGCCGGGCGTCGGACCCCGAGGTGCTGCGCGGCGGGGCGTGGATCGGCGTGCTCGAGCGGATCGCGGTCGCCGCCACGCTGCTCGGTGGCTGGCCGGAGGGGCTCGCCGTCCTCATCGCGGTGAAGGGGCTGGGCCGGTTCAACGAGCTCAAGGCCCCGGTGGCGGCGGAGCGGTTCATCATCGGCACCCTGGCCAGCGGCCTGTGGGCGATCGGCTGCGCCGGCGCCGCCGTCCTGCTCCGGAGGTGACGTCTGCACCCGACTGGGCGGGCGGCCCTCCTGCAGGGGCCCGCCGCGAGCTCGCGAGTGGCGGGGGGCAGGAGGGTCCTTCTATCAGAACACCTCGATCTGGGCGCCCATCTCGACCAGGCGCTCGTAGAGCTGCTCGTAGCCGCGGGCGATGATGTCGACGTTCCGCAGCACCGACTCACCCTTGGCCGCCAGCATGGCCAGCAGGATGCACACCGCCGGGCGCAGCGCGGGCGGGCAGACGATCTCCGCGGCCGACCACCGGGTGGGGCCCTCGACGAGCACCCGGTGCGGGTCGAGCAGCCGCACGTCGGCGCCCAGCCGGGTCAGGTCGGACAGGTGGATCGCGCGGTTGTCGTAGACCCAGTCGTGGATCAAGGTGGCCCCGGTCGCGGTCGCCGCGATCACCGCGAAGAACGGCAGGTTGTCGATGTTCAGCCCGGGGAAGGGCATCGGGTGCACCTTGTCGATCGGCGCGCGCAGCTGCGACGGGTGGATCGTCACGTCGACCAGCCGGGTCCGTCCGTTGTCGGCCGGGTACTCCGCCGACAGGTCGAAGCGCAGGCCCATCTCGCCCAGGATCGCCAGCTCGATCTCCAGGAACTCGATCGGCGCCCGCGCCACGGTCAGCTCCGAGCCGGTGACGATCCCGGCGGTCAGCAGGCTCATCGCCTCCACCGGATCCTCCGACAGCGGGTAGTCCACGTCGGCGTCGAGCACCGGGCGCCCGGTGACCACCAGCGTCGTCGTCCCGAAGCCCTCGATGCGCACCCCGAGCAGCTCCAGGTACAGGCACAGGTCCTGGACCATGTAGTTGGGGCTGGCGTTGCGGATCGTCGTCGTCCCGTCGTGCCGGGCGGCGCCGAGCAGGGCGTTCTCGGTCACGGTGTCCCCGCGCTCGGTCAGCACGACGGTCCGGATCCGGGCCTCCGGCCGGCGGACGACGGCGTGGTACTCCCCGGCGCGCGCCTCCAGCTCCAGGCCGAAGGGGCGCAGCGCGATCATGTGCGGCTCCACCGTGCGGGTGCCCAGGTCGCAGCCGCCGGCATAGGGCAGCTGGAAGCTCTCGGCCCGGTGCAGCAGCGGCCCCAGGAACATGATGATGCTGCGGGTCCGGCGGGCGGCGTCGGCGTCGATCGCGGTCAGGTCCAGCCGGTCCGGGACGACGATCGTCAGGTCCCGGCCGGCGTCGTCCCAGGTCGCCGACACCCCGATCGAGGTCAGCACGTCCAGGATCCGGTCCACCTCGACGATCCGGGAGACGTTGCGCAGCGTCGTCCGGCCGCGGTTGAGCAGCGAGGCGCACAGCAGCGCGACGGCGGCGTTCTTCGAGGACTTCACCGTCACCCGCCCGGACAGCGGCGTGCCGCCACGCACCCGCAGGTGCGTCGGGCCCGACCGCCCGACGGTGATCAGCTCGCTCTCCAGCGCCGCGGACAGTCGGCCGAGCAGCTCCAGGGTCAGGTTCTGGTTGCCCTGCTCGATCCGGGCGATCGCGCTCTGGCTGGTGCCCAGCCGCTCGGCGAGCTGGTTCTGGGTGAGCCCGTGGTGGCGGCGCGCGTCCCGCACGAGGTTGCCGATCTGGCGCAGCGACTGACCGGTGGCTTCTTCGGTGAGCGTCATCGGCGGGCACCGTATCTCACAGGTGAGATCGGCTCGGGGAGGACGGCCGGACGGACGTCCGGATGACCGCCGGCGGGGCCACCGGCCATGATGGGGCCGCCGTCCGCCGTTCCCACCGCGAGGAGATCCCGTGACCGAGAGCCCGACCCCGACCGGTGTCGGCCATCCCGACCTGCTCGCCATCTACTGCAACGACCACCTCGCCGCTGCCGGCGGCGGCATCGAGCTGGTCCGGCGGATGCTGAACGAGCACCGGGGGAGCAGCCACGAGGACGGCCTGCGCCAGCTGCTCCGCGAGCTGCGGGAGGAGAAGGCGACGCTGACCGAGGTGACCCGGGCGCTGGGATTCCCGGTGCGGCACTACAAGCAGGCGGCGCTGTGGATCGCGGAGAAGGCCAGCCGCGGCAAGCTCAACGGGCACCTGCTGTCCCGATCGCCGCTGAGCTCGCTGATCGAGTTCGAGGTCCTGGCCTCCGCGGTGCGGGCCAAGCGGAGCGGCTTCGAGACCCTCCGGATCGCCGCCGAGGTCGACGAGCGGATCGACAAGGCGGTGCTGGACGGGCTGATCGCGCAGGCCAACCGGCAGTACCACTGGCTCACCGACGTGCGGCGCGAGGTCGCGGCCGGCCTGTTCGGCGGCGACCCGGCCGTGCTGGCCGGCACCTCGGAGAACTGATCGGGCGGGGTGCCCGGGGCAGCGGTAGACATCGGGACATGTGCCACGACTCCGACAGCCGCCCGCCGGCACCGCCGCGCACGGGGGACGTCGCCGAGCGGGGGCTGCTGACCCTGACCGCCGCCGACGGCAACCAGCTCTCCGCCGCCTACGCCGCACCGGCCACCGCTCCCCGGGGAGGTGTGGTGATCCTGCCCGACATCCGCGGCCTGCACCCCTACTACGTCGCGCTGGCCGAGCGGTTCGCCGAGGCGGGGCTGCCCGCGGTGGCCATCGACTACTTCGGCCGCACCGCGGGGCCGGCCGCCACCGGTACCCGCGAGGCGGACTTCCCCTGGCAGCCGCACATCCGGCAGACCACGCCCGCCGGGATCGACACCGACGTCGCCGCCGGCATCGACTACCTGCGCAGCCGCACCGAGCCGGATCTGCCGGTGGTGACGGTCGGGTTCTGCTTCGGCGGCAGCCACTCCTGGCGGCAGTCCGGCGGCACCCTGGACCTGGCCGGGTGCGTCGGCTTCTACGGCCGGCCGAGCATCGTCGGGGACGCCGCCCAGCGGGCGGCGAAGCCCACGGTGATGCTCATCGCCGGCGCGGACGCCGTCACCCCGGTGGCCGAGCAGCTGGCGCTGGCCGAGACCATGCGCGCCGCGGGCGCGGAGGTGGACGACGTGGTCTACGACGGCGCGCCGCACTCCTTCTTCGACCGGGCCTTCGGGACGTGGGCCGACGCCTGCCAGGACGCCTGGCGGCACGTGCTCGCCCTCACCGACCGGGTCGCCGACACCCGACCCGGACCGTGACCCTGGCTAGGCTCGCCGGTGTGACCGAGCAGCCGGGCGGCCCCAGCGAGCCGGGACCGATCGACCCCGGGGTGATCGAGCTGGCCGGCCGGGTGTTCGACCTGGCCCGCGGCGGGCGCACCGAGGAGCTGGCCGAGTACCTGGACGCCGGGGTGCCGGCCAACCTGACCAACGACAAGGGCGACACGCTGCTGATCCTGGCGGCCTACCACGGGCACCCGGACACCGTGGCCACGTTGCTCGCGCACGGGGCCGACCACGGCCGGACCAACGACCGGGGGCAGAGCCCGCTGTCGGCCGCGGTGTTCAGGCAGTCCGCCGAGACGGTCCGGCACCTGCTGGCCGCCGGCGCCGACCCGGACGGCGGGCAGCCCAGCGCCCGGGCGACCGCGGCCTTCTTCGAGCTGCCGGCGATGACGGCGCTGCTGGAGGAGCTCCGGCACTGACCGCGGTCACCCGGCGGGCGGCTGGTCCGGCGGTCGCCGCAGGCCCCGGAGTGCGAGCGCCATCCCGAGGCCCGGTCGGCGACGTCAGCGCCCGGCGACCCCGCGCAGCCCGGTCGCGGCGTCGGCGGCGTCCGGCGCGACGACCGGGCCGGCCGGGGCGGGCGTCGACGCGGGGGCGAACGCGGTCAGCACGGCCATGACCACGCAGGCTCCGCAGCCCACCAGCGCGATCGCGGTGTAGCCGCCAGTGGTGGGGAGCGCCGCGCCGTCCGGTGTCGCGGCCTCCAGCAGCGAGCCGCCCAGCGCGCTGCCCACCGCGAAGCCGACGTAGCGCAGCACCTGGTTGAGGCTCATCGCGCTGCCGGTCTCCTGCGGCGGCACCGCCGCCACGATCAGCCCGGGCAGCGCGGCGAAGGTGGTGCCCACCCCGAGGCCGGCCACCGCCATGGCGACGAACAGCTGCCAGAGGTCCTCCCGGACCAGGCCGAACAGCAGCTCCCCGACGGCCAGCACCACGGCACCGACCGGCAGCACCAGGCGCGGTCCGGCGATCCGGTCCAGCGGCCGGGCCAGCCGGCCGGCGACGAAGCTGGCCAGCGAGAACGGCAGCAGCACCAGCCCGGCCACGACGATCGAGGTGCCGAAGCCGTAGCCGGTGGACTCCGGTGTCTGGGTCAGCCGGGGCACCGAGGAGAGCAGCAGGTAGTTGGCCAGGCCGACCAGCAGCGCCGCGCCGTGCGCGGTTCCCGCGGTACGCCCCCGGGCCAGCCGCAGATCGACCAGCGGCGCCTCGGCCCGCAGCTGCCACCAGGCCCAGCCGGCCAGCGACGCGACCGCGACGGCGGCCAGCACCAGCACCGCCGGTGAGCCCCATCCCCAGGTCTCGCCCTCGCCCAGCGCCAGCAGCCCGGTCGCCAGGCCCAGGCCGAGCAGCACCGCGCCGGCGACGTCCAGCCGGCGGGCGGGCACCGCCGGCGAGGGCGGGTAGACGGCGGCGGCGGCGCCGAGGGCCAGCGCGGCCGCACCCGAACCGAACCAGAACGCGGCGTGCACCCCGCCGAGCTCGGCGATCAGCCCGGTCAGCGGGTAGCCGAGCCCGACCCCGGCGGCCACGGTGACCGACAGCGCCGCCACGGTGGAGCGGGACCGCTCGCCGGTCAGCGCCGTCCGGGCGGTGGCGATCGCCAGCGGGGTGAGGCCCAGGCCGAGACCCTGCAGCGCCCGGCCGGCGATCAGCCAGCCGAGTCCGAGCGGCAGCGCGGCCAGCACGCTGCCCAGCAGCACGACGGCCAGCACGACCAGGACGACGGTGCGCCGCCGCGGACCGTCACCGAGCCGGCCGATGACCGGGGTGGCGACCGCCCCGACGACCAGGGTGATGGTCAGCGACCACTGGGCGCTGGTGAGGGAGACGTCGTTCGCCGCCGCGATGGCCGGGATCAGCGGCGCGCCGAGGCTGCTGATGACGGCGACGAGCATCCCGAGGTACAGCAGCACCGGCACGAGCGCCCGGGCGCCCGCCCGCCGGGTGCCGCCGGTGCCTGCCGGGATGCCCGCCGTCCGCGCTGTCACGTGCGGCCACGGTAGTCGGGGCCTCCCGGCCGGACCGGTCGGAGCTTCCGTCCAGCGGTGGGTGAGGGACCTCACCGGGCCGGCGGGAAGGATCCCCGCCGCCGCGATGTCGTTCTGTGTCGTGACGACCGCGAGTGTGCCCACCGGCCGGATCCCACGTCGGGCCTACGCCGTGTGGATCGTCGGGCTGGTCGCCTACGCGGTGGCGGTGTTCCACCGGGGGTCGCTCGGCGTGGCCGGCGTGCAGGCCCAGGAGCGGTTCTCCGCCGGCGCCTCCGCCGTCTCGCTGTTCCTGGTGCTGCAGCTGACCGTGTACGCGGCCCTGCAGGTGCCGGTCGGTGTGGCGCTGGACCGGTTCGGCTCGCGCAAGATGATCGTCGCCGGTGCGCTGACGATGGCCGCCGGGCAGGCCGTGCTCGCGGTGGCCACCGACGTGCCCACCGCGGTCGCCGCCCGGGTGCTCGTCGGCGCCGGTGACGCCATGACGTTCATCAGCGTGCTCCGGCTGGTTCCGCTGTGGTTCCCCGGTCGCACCGTTCCGCTGGTCACCCAGCTGACCGGCATCCTGGGCCAGTTCGGCCAGATCGCGGCCGCCTACCCGCTCGTCGCGCTGCTCCGCGACACCTCCTGGCCGGCCACCTTCCTCGGTGCGGCCGCGGTCGGGGTGCTGGTCGCCGTCCTGGTGCTGGTGGCGCTGCGGGACGCGCCGCCCGGGACGCCGGTGGCCGCGCCGGCCGGCATGGCCGAGGTGCGGGCCAACCTGGTCGCCACCTGGCGGGAGCCGGGCACCCGGATCGGCCTGTTCACCCACCTGGTCACCCAGTTCTCCGGCACGGTGTTCGCGCTGCTGTGGGGCTATCCCTTCCTCACCCTGGGCGAGGGGCTGAGCCCGGGTACCGCGGCCGCGCTGCTCACCCTGTTCGTGCTCGTCGGCATGGGCTTCGGCCCGCTGCTCGGCCGGCTGGTGGGGCACTGGCCGCTGCGCCGCTCGAACCTGGTCTTCGCCATTCTCGGCGCCACCGCACTGACCTGGACCGTCGTGCTGGCACTGCCGGGTCCGGCGCCGCTGTGGCTGCTCGTCGTGCTGGTGCTGGTGCTCGGCACCAACGGGCCGGGGTCGATGATCGGCTTCGACTACGCGCGCACCGAGAACCCGGTGGAGCGCTCCGGCAGCGCCAGCGGGCTGGTCAACGTGGGCGGCTTCGTCGCGTCGCTGTGCACCGTGCTGGCCATCGGCTTCGTGCTCGACGTGCTCACCCCCGGCGGGTCGGCCGACTACGACCTGGACGCCTTCCGCGCCGCGTTCGCCGTGCAGTACGTGTTCTGGGCGATCGGGCTGGTCGGCGTGGTGCGTCACCGCCGGCAGCTGCGCGCCCGGATGGCCTCGGACGGGATCGTCCTCGTGCCGCTGCGCGTCGCCGTCGGCGCCCGGCTGCGCGGCGGCTCGGCCTACAGCGGAGCGGACTCGTCGAGCTGACGCCGACGGATCCACTCCACCACCGCCCCGGTCACGCCGCCCGGCGGGCCAGCACGACCGCGTAGTCCAACCGCCGTCCGTCGCGTTCCACCGGCAGCAGCACCTGCTCGGCATCGGCCGAGCCGGCCAGGCCGGCCAGAGCGGCGAGCAGCTCCGGCGCCGGGCCGCTCGACCAGATCGCCAGCACCCCGCCGGGGCGCAGCGCCGCCAGCGCGGTGGCCAGCCCGCTTCGCCGGTACAGCGCCGCGTTGGACCGGTGCACCAGGAACCCCGGGCCGTTGTCCACGTCGAGCAGCACGGCGTCCCAGCCGTCCGGCCCGGACCGGAGCGCGTCGGCCACGTCGCCGACCCGCAGCCGCAGCCGCCGGTCGGACAGGCCGGCCAGGCTGGGCAGCAGTCCCCGGGCCGCCCAGCCGACCAGCGCGGGCTGCAGCTCCACCACGTCCACGGCGGCCACCCGCGGGTCGGCCAGCGCGGCCGCCGCCGTCCAGCCGAGCCCGAGCCCGCCGACCAGGACCCGCAGCGCGTCCCCGGCGCAGCGCCGCAGCGCCTCGGCGGCCAGCCGCCGCTCGGTGGAGGTGTCGACGTCGTCCATGGCGAAGACCCCGTCGACGACCAGCTCCAGGTGCGCCTCGCCGTCCGCCGTCGTGCGCCGGCGCAGCAGCACCTCCCCGTGCGCGCCGGACGCCCGCCCCAGGTCCTCGGTGTGCTCGTCGATCACATCGACGAGTGTCGGATACGACCCGCGCCCTCGCCGTCGGCAGGACCGCAGCACGGTGGCCGGCTCGGCTGCTTCGGCTCGCCGACCGGTCCACCAGCTTGATGGGGCCCCGGTCCGGCGCGGCCGGCACGGCCGCTGGGGCCGTCGAGACCGGACCCGGCCCGGATCGTCGCCGGGGCGTCACCCGGTGGCCGCGCGGAAGCGCAGTGCCTGGCCGGGGCGCAGCTGCGCGCACCGGTCCACGTCGCCGTCCTCGACGTACCCGATCACCGGGTACCCGCCCGTCACCGGGCCGTCGGCGAGGAAGAGCACCGGGGTGCCGGACGGCGGCACCTGCACCGCGCCGCGGACCATGCCCTCGCTGGGCAGCTCACCGGTCCGCGCCCGGTCGAGCACCGGTCCGTCCAGTCGCAACCCCACCCGGTTGCTCTGGCTGGTGACCGTGTAGACCGCGCCGGTCAGGGTCGGCCAGGCGCGGGAGGTGAACCAGTCGCCGCGGGGGCCGGGCAGCAGCCGGACGGTGACCTCGCCGGCCGGCGGGTCGGCGACCGGGGCGACGTCCACGCCGGGCAGCGGCACCGTGCTCGTGCCGACCGGCAGCACGTCGCCGGCCGCGACCACGGCGGGTCCGAGCCCGGCCAGCACGTCGGTGGACCGGGAACCGAGCACCGGCGGGACGTCGATGCCGCCGCGCACGCCGAGGTAGCTGCGCAGCCCGCTCGCCGGCAGCCCCAGCCGCAGCCGGTCCCCGGCCCGCACCCGGACCGGGGCGACGTGCGCCGGCGAGCCCGGGCAGCGGGCGCCGGTGGTGACCACCAGCAGGTCGGCCTCCGCGCGCAGCGCCAGGCCGCCCAGGGTCACCTCGAGCACGGCGGCGTCCGGCGGGTTGCCGACCAGCCGGTTGGCCAGCGCGGCCGAGGCGCGGTCGGCGGCTCCGGACCGGCCGACGCCGAGCGCGGCGAGCCCCGGCCGGCCGCGGTCCTGGACCGTGGTCAGCGGCCCGGGGGCCAGCACGGTCAGCGCGCGCGTCACGGGCCGCCCACCGGCACGAAGCGGACCCGGGTGCCCGGGCGGAGCAACGCCGGCGGGTCGCGGTCCAGCTCGAAGACGGCGACGTCGGTGCGGCCGATCAGCTGCCAGCCGCCGGGGGACTCGCGGGGGTAGACGCCGCTGAACTCCCCGGCGAGCCCGACCGAGCCGGGCGGGACCGCGGTGCGCGGCGTCGGCCGGCGGGGCACGTCCCACCCGGTGCCCGGCTGGGTGAGGTAGCCGAAGCCGGGGGCGAAGCCGCAGAACGCCACCGTCCACTCCGCCGCCGTGTGCCGGTGGACCAGTTCGGCGGCGGTGAGCCGCAGCAGGCCGGCCAGCTCGGTCAGGTCCGCGCCGTCGTAGTGCACCGGGAGCTCGATCGCGTCCCCGGCGGCGCGGGTGCCGGGGCGCGGTGTCGTCGCCCGCACCGCAGCGGCCACCTGCTCCAGGCTGGTCCGGGCCGGATCGATGACCAGCAGCACGGTCCGGGCGGCCGGCACGACGTCGACCACGCCGGCCGGGGGGTCGGCGTCCAGCGCCGCGTACAGCGCGAGGACGGCGTCGAGGTCGTCGAGCTCGGCCAGCAGGGCGGTGCTGCCGCTCGGGAGCAGCCGCATCAGCCGGCGAAGGCGCGCAGGGTCACCCCGGCGGCGGTCAGCGCCTCGCGGACGCCGCGGGCGATCGCGACGGCGCCCGGAGTGTCACCGTGCACGCAGATCGAGTCCGGAGCGAGCACCAGCGGGCCGCCGTCGACGTCGGAGATGGGCTCGCCGGCGGCCATCGCCACGCAGCGCCGGGCGATCTCCGCCGGGTCGTGCAGCACCGCCCCGGGCAGCCGGCGCGAGACCAGGGTGCCGTCGGGGGTGTAGGCCCGGTCGGCGAAGGCCTCCGCGACGGTGGTCAGGCCGGCCTCGCCGGCCAGCCGGAGCCAGGCCGAGCCGGGCAGCCCGAGCACCGGCAGGCTGCGGTCGTAGTCGACGACGGCCCGGACGACGGCGGCCGCCTGCTCCTCGTGGGCGACGATCGCGTTGTACAGCGCCCCGTGCGGCTTGACGTAGCGCACCCGGGAGCCGGCCACCCGGGCGAAGGCCTCCAGCGCGCCGACCTGGTAGATGACGTCCTGGGTGAGGGCGGCCGGCTCGACGTCGATGAACCGCCGCCCGAAGCCGGGCAGGTCCCGGTAGCCGACCTGCGCGCCGATGGCCACCTCCGTCCGCGCGGCGCGGTCGCAGACCCGGCGCATGATCGCCGCGTCACCGGCGTGGAAGCCGCAGGCGACGTTCGCGCTGGTGACCACGTCGAGCAGCGCGTCGTCGTCGCCGAGGGTCCACTGCCCGAAACCCTCGCCGAGGTCGGAGTTGAGGTCCACGGAGTCCCTGCGGTCGGGGTTCCTGCTGTCGGCGTGCGTGGCTGCGGCGTGCATGGCGCCGATCCTGCCCGCCACCGGGTCAGCCGGCACCGACCTGCGCCACGCAGCCGTCGAAGGCCGCCTGGTTCTGCGCCTCCTCGGCGGTGCTGGGCGGCCCCTGGTCGGGAACGAGGGCTGGTCCGCCGGTCCAGCTCAAGCCCTGGCCGGCCGGGTCGAGCTGCACGAGGAAGCCCAGCGGCACCAGGCAGTCGCGCAACCGCTCCCAGTAGCGCGGATCGGCCAGGTCCGGAGGGACCGTCGGTGCACCGCCCCGGCCGACCTCGGGGACCTCGCCACTGGTGATCGGATGGCCGTCCCGGGTGACGCGCAGCAGGGCACCTCCGCGGGCGGGCGGGGTGACGACCCCGGCGAGGGCGACGCCGTCGACCACGGACAGCCGGCTGTACGTGCGCTGCAGCGAGCCGTCGGCGGCCCGGTCGAGGCTGGCGGAGTACTCGACCGTGTCGCCGGGAAGCACGACCACGACCAGCGGCCCGGTCGGTCCGGAGGCGTCCAGCAGGGCGATCGGCCGGTCGACGTCCCCACGGGCCGGCGGCAGCGCGAGGGCCAGCTCGTCGGCGTCGGCGCCCACGGGTCCGGTGAACCACGCGTACCCGAGGTCGACCCCGATCGGCGCCGCGACCAGCGCCCAGCGCCGGCCACCGGGGACGTCGCCGGCGTAGAGCACCCGCCGGTCCTCGGCGGCCGGATCCCCCTGCGGGCCGTCGAGGCTCGGTGGGCTCGGCCACGGAAGCGCCCGGACCCCGGCCAGGAAGTCCGGGTCGCCGGCCAGGGAGCCGCGGGTGCGGGCGTCGTAGAGGGACGGGCGGGGCGACCCGCCGTCGTGGGGTGCCGGGGCGGCCGGGGAGGCGGAGGTGGACGGCAGGGGGTCGCCGGCGTTCCGGGTGCCGACGCCGATGCCGGTCAGCAGGAGGAGGACGGCCAGCATCCCGGCGGCGGCGACCCGGACCCGGCCGCGGCGGCGGACCCGGCGGTCGAGGGCCGCGGCACGGTCCGCGGTGACCCGCCCGCGGGGCGGCGGTGCGCAGTCGGCCAGCTGCGCCAGCCGGCCGCTGAGCTCCCGTTCGTCCCCGGTCATGCCGGCCGCCGGTAGATCGACCACGGGTCCTCGTCGGCGGCGGAACGGGCAACGGTCACCGGATCCGCGACGCGGTCCGGGTCCACCGGTCGGGCGACCGGCGCCGGCCCGCCGTCCGGGCCCGGTGCGGCGGTGCGGTCCGGTGCGGCGGTGCGGTCCGATACGGCGGGGGAGTCCGGCCCGGCGCCCGGTCGCCGGTAGATGTCGTCGGGGTCGGCCTCGTGGTCCGGTCCGGGCGACGTCCCCGCCGGTGGCGCGGCGTCCGGTGCCGGGGACGGGGCCGGAACGGGCTGCGGTTGCAGCAACGGGTGCAGCGCGGCCAGACCGGTGCTGGCCTCGTGCCGCACCGTGGCCGGCGCGCAGCCGAGGACGTCGGCCGTCTCCTCCACCGACAGGCCCTCGGCGTAGCGCAGCACGAGCACCACCCGGACCTGCGGGGCGAGCCCGGCGAGGGCCCGGCCGAGGGCGGCGACGTCGGCCGGGGGCTGCTCCGCCGGAGCGTCCAGCACCTGCGCGCTCGGGCCCGGCCGGGCGAGCACCGTGGACACGAGCAGGCGTCGCACCTCGGCCACCGGGTCGGCGGCGGCGCGCAGCCGCGGCCAGTACCGGTGCGCGATCGCCAGCACCGACTGCAGCAGGTCCTCGGCCCGCTCTCCGGTCAGCAGGAAGGCGGTGCGCAGCAGCCGATCCTCGTGCTCGACCACGAACTCGGGAAAGCCGCCGTGCATCCCGCCCTCCCGTCCTGCGCCGCCAGCCGACCTCCGCGGCAAGGGTCCCGCACCGGGGACGCGACGGGGTGTCGACCCGCGCGGCCGCGCCGCGCCGGGCGCCCGGGTGCACGATGACCGGCGTGCCGCCCCCGCCCGCCGTCGTGGACCGGCTGCGGGCGGCCGGCTGCGTGTTCGCCGAGGACGAGGCAGCGTTGCTGATGGCCGCTGCGGACAGCCCGGCCGAGCTGGCCGCGCTGGTCGGCCGGCGGGTGGCGGGGACGCCGCTGGAGCTGGTGCTGGGCTGGGCCGAGTTCTGCGGTCTGCGCATCGCCGTGGCGCCCGGGGTCTTCGTGCCCCGCCGGCGGACGGAGTTCCTGGTCGAGCAGGCGGCGGCGCTGGCGCCGCCCCACCCGGTGGTCGTCGACCTGTGCTGCGGCACCGGTGCGGTCGGCGTCGCGCTGGCCGCGCGGCTCCCCGGTGTCCAGCTGTACGCCACCGACATCGACCCCGCCGCCGTGCGGTGCGCCCGCCGCAACGTCCCCGCCGGGATCGGCCAGGTGCTGGCGGGGGACCTGGACGCGCCGCTGCCGGCTCCGCTGCGCGGCCGGGTCGACGTCCTGGTGGCCAACGCCCCCTACGTGCCGACCGGCGCGATCGCCACCATGCCGCCGGAGGCCCGCGACCACGAGGCACGGGCGGCGCTGGACGGCGGTGCGGACGGGCTGGACGTGCAGCGCCGGGTCGCTGCGGCCGCGCCGCGCTGGCTGGCGCCGGGTGGCGCGCTGCTGATCGAGACCAGCGAGCGGCAGGCGCCGGGCACGGCCGCCGCGGTGACCGCCGCCGGGCTGGAGGCCCGGGTGGCGCGGTCGGAGGAGCTGGACGGCACCGTGGTCGTCGGCACCCGGCCGGCCGGCGGCTGACCGGCGTGTCGCCGCGGGTCGGGTGCGGCGTCACGACGCCGTCCCGGCCTGCCGATGAGGACGCCGTGACCCGTTCGGACGTTCCGCAGGGCTCGTCGAGGAGCCCCCACTGGTTCGACCCCGCGCACCAGGCCGACATCCTGGCCGCCCTGGACAGCCATCTGTCCGCGGGCCTGCCCGACCGCGGTCCGTTCAGCCCGCGGCCGGAACGCGTCCGCGAGCTCGCCGAGCTGGCCACGGCCAGCACCCTGCCGGCCCGGGCGGCGCTGCTGCGCTGGGGGGCGCTGCCGGCGTCCACCCGCAGCCAACTGCTGACCAGCTGGTTCGGCGCGGACCGCCGTCGCAGCTCCGCTGCCTGAGCCCCCTGCGCCAACCACGGCCGCCGGGTCGGCGTCGCGAGACCGGGGTCAGGACGCCGGCGGCTCGTCCTTGCCGGACTCCTCGAGCTCGTCGGCGATCTCCTTGGTCTCGTGCACCGCCTTGTCCGCGTGCTCCGGCGGGCCGTAGACCGTGTAGAGCACCAGCGGGTTGACCCCGGTGTTCACGAAGTTGTGCTTCTTCCCCGCCGGGACGACGACCAGGTCGCCCTGCGCCACGTTCTTCTTCTGCCCCGACACGACCGCCTGACCGGTGCCGCTGACGAAGGTCAGGATCTGGTCGGTGTCCTCGTGCACCTCCTCACCGATCTCACCGCCGGGCGGAATCGTCATGATCACCAGCTGGGTGTGCTGACCGGTCCACAGCACCCGCCGGAAGTCGGCGCTCTCCTCGGCGACGGTCGCGATCGTGAAGTGCTCCACGTGTCCACCTCTCCTGTCCGCACCGGCGGGGCGCCGGCGCTCAGCCCCCGCCGCCTACCCGCCCGCCGAGGTGATCAAGCGCACCGGCACCGCGCGGCGCAGGCCGCACGACCCGCTGCCGCCGGAGCGGCTGTCCGGACCGGGGCCGGCCAGGCCAAGATGGTGCCGTGACGACCGGCGGAGCGGGCCAGGACAGCGGCAGTGCAGGGCACGGCGGACCGGGGGATGCCGCCGGTGACCGGGCCGAGGTGGTGGCAGCCGAGCTCGGTCAGATACCGCTGGATGCGGGGGTGGACGACAGCGCGGTGGCGACCCGGGCGGAGGTGTCCGGCGGCGTGGTCGTCGGGCACGACGGCTCCGGCTGCGCGCAGGACGCCCTGAAGTGGGCCGCGGCGCTCGCCGAGCGCGCGGGGTGGCCGCTGCACGTGGTGCGCTCCTGGCGGATCGCCTCGGCGCCGCGGCCGGCGTCCTGGGAACCGGGTTACGTACCGCCGATCACCGACTGGGAGCGGGCGGTGCACGCGGACCTGCAGTCGGACGTGACCCGGGCGCTGGGCGCCGACCGGGCGGGCACGGTCACCTGCCACGTGGTGCACACCGCGCCGGTCCGCGCGCTGATCGCCGCGGCCGAGCACGCCGACCTCCTGGTCGTCGGCTCCCGTGGCCGGGGCGGGTTCGCCGGGCTGCGGCTGGGCTCGGTCAGCGACCAGTGCGTGCACCACGCGCCCTGCCCGGTGACCGTCGTCCGCAGCCGGCGCGCCGACTGACCGCCCCCGGCGGGCGGACGACCCCGGTGCCCGGCCCGGGCGGCGTCCCGGCCTCGTTCCTGCGGGCGCACACCCGGGTGGCCCGGCCGCCGCTGGTCCCCGAGGTCCGGCTGCACGTCACCGACGACGTCGTCGCGCTGTGGGAGGCGATGGAGGCAGAGGGCGGCGGTGCCGGCCAGGCGCCACCGTTCTGGGCGGCCGCCTGGCCGGGCGGCCAGGCGCTGGCCCGGTACCTGCTGGACTCCCCGCGGGCGGTGGCCGGCCGCCGGGTGCTGGACCTCGGCTCCGGCAGCGGGCTGGTCGCGGTCGCCGCCGTCCTCGCCGGCGCCGCGGCCGTGGTGGCCAGCGATGTCGACCCCTGCTCGCACGCCGCCATCGCGCTGAACGCCGAGCTCAACGGCGTGTCCGGCATCGAGGTCGTCGGCGACGTGCTCGCCGGGGAACCGCCGGAGGTGGACGTCGTGGTGGCCGGCGACGTCTGCTACGACCGGGAGATGACCGGCCGGGTGCTGCCGTTCCTGTGGACGGCGTGGACCCGGGGCGCCGCCGTCCTGCTCGGCGACCCGGGACGCCGGTACCTGCCGGGGGAGGGGCTGGTGGCCGTGGCGGAGTACGAGGTGCCCGACGTCGACGAGCAGCAGCCGCGCCATACCACGGTGTGGCGCCTTCCCTGAGCCGGCCACTCAGCGTGAGCAGACGGAACGCGGGGCAGATCACTATGAAATGTCGTGCACAGCATTGTCACGAACGGGTCACGGCCCTTACGTTGGTTGGGACCGGCCGGACGTCACATCCCCATCCGGGGAGCCCGCGCCGGGTGCCGCCGAGTTGCTGTACGCCTCGTACAGCGAGCCGGGGACCCACCGCAGCACTGGGGTGAATCCCGCTCCCGAGCCCTCGCTCGGGAGCAGGTAGGGCGCCTTCCCGCCCGAATCCGTCAGCTAACCCGGTAGGCGGCCAGTGGAAGAAACGGAGAGCCGCCCTGATGGCGCGCCCAGTTTTCGCAGCACCACCCCGCAGCCGCCGGCGCGGAGACCGATCCGCCCCGCTGCACATCTGACCCGGGCGCCGTCCGCGCCGTAGGTCCTCCCGCCCGTCCGCCGACGGGCAGCTGCCTGCCGCCCCGAGGGGCCGCACGCGGAGGAGAGGCCACCGCGAGCCGGACCGGCCCCGTCAGCCCGTACATCCCGCCGACCCCGGCGCCGTCCTGCCCTGCAGGCATGCGGCCGGACGATGCGGCCTGTCGACCGGAGCACACCTCTTCATGTCCCACCGCACCGACCTGTCCTCTGCGCCCAGCACGGCGTCCGCGCAGCCCGCCGACGGCACCGACGCCGCCGCGGAGCCGGGCGCCGCCCGGACCCACCACGGAGCCGGGAGCCGCCGTACGCCGGCCGGCCTGCGCCGCCCCGCGTTCCTGCTGGCCGCCGCTGCCGCGGGTGCCGTGCTGGTCAACGTGCTGGCCGCAGGGGAGCCGGCCGCCCAGGCCGATTCCACCGCCACACGGACCACCACGGTCGCCTCGCAGCTGAACCTCGACCCGCAGTCGGCCGACGCGATCGTCGGCAGCCAGCTGACCGACCGGCTGGGCGACCTCGCGGCCTCCCGGAGCCAGCGCGAGGCGGAGCAGACCGCCGCCGCACAGGCGCAGGCCGCCGCGCAGGCGCAGGCCGCCTACCAGGCCTCCGTCGCCTACCAGGCATCCGTGGCCTACCAGGCCTCCGTCGCCTACCAGGCCTCCGTCCTCGCCCAGCAGCAGGCGGCCGCCCAGGCCGCCGCGCAGGCGCAGGCCGCCGCTGCGGCCAAGGCAGCGGCGGCGCCCCAGCCCGCCGCCGCGTCCGCGTCGTCCTCCGCCCCCTCCGGGTCGTTCCAGGGCTACGCGCTGTCCAAGCTGGGCGGCGACTCGTCCCAGTTCAGCTGCCTGGAGAGCCTGTGGGGCAAGGAGAGCGGCTGGAACCCCCGGGCGCAGAACCCCAGCAGCACCGCCTACGGCATCCCGCAGTTCCTGGACTCCACCTGGGCCAGCACCGGGATCGCCAAGACCTCCGACGGCTACCGGCAGATCGACGCCGGGCTGATCTACATCGACAGCCGCTACGGTTCGCCGTGCGGCGCCTGGTCGCACTCGAAGTCCAGCGGCTGGTACTGATCCCCCCGGCGGGGGTCCGCAGGGAGCCTCTGGCACACGCAGCCGCGTCGTCCGCCACGATGAACACGTGGACCACCGGCTGAGGGGGCATTGACCGTGGGCAGACACCGGGCACCAGACGGCGGCGCGACCGACTTCGACGCCGCGACCAGCGCGCTGGCCGACGTCACCGGTGACTACACGGTGGACGTGGCGCACACCCGCATCGGCGTGCGCGCCAGGCACGCGATGGTCACCACCGTGCGCGGCGCCTTTCCCGAGTTCAGCGGCACGGCGCACCTGGACGTCGCCGATCCCTCCGCCAGCTCGGTCACCCTGCGGATAGCGGCGGCCAGCATCGACACCGGCCACGCCGACCGGGACGCGCACCTGCGGTCGGCGGACTTCCTCGACGTCGAGAACCACCCGGAGATCGTGTTCGTCTCCACCGGCGTCGAGCAGGTCGACGACGACGTGTACCGGGTGACCGGCGACCTCACCATCAAGGGCCGCACCCGCGAGGTGGCGGTGGACTTCACCCTCACCGGGTCCGCCCAGGACCCCTTCGGCAACCTGCGGGTCGGCTTCGAGGGCGCGCTCGCCATCAAGCGCAGCGACTGGGCACTCACCTGGAACGCCGCCCTGGAGACCGGCGGCGTGCTGGTCAGCGACCGGGTCCAGATCGAGTTCGACGTCTCGGCCATCAAGAACGGCTGACCCCGAGCCGTCCGGAGCTCGGTCGCGGGCGGCGGGCGGACGCCGCCGCACCTTAGGATTCGCCCACTGCTCGAGCCGTCCGGACGTCGGAGCCGCCGGCCCGGCCGCAGCGCGGCGGAGCAGCCCGGCGCCGGACCCACCGCCGCCGGACCACAGGAGGGGTGCCCGGATGGCGAACGCCTGGTTCGAGTCGGTCGCGGAGGCCCAGCGACGGGCGAAGCGCCGCCTTCCGAAAGGCGTCTACGGAGCGCTGGTGGCCGGCTCGGAACGCGGGCTGACCGCCGAGGACAACATCGCCGCGTTCACCGAGCTGGGTTTCGCCCCGCACACCGCCGGGCTGAGCAACGAACGCAAGCTGGGCACGACGGTGATGGGGCAGCCGGTGTCCATGCCGGTGCTGATCAGCCCCACCGGCGTCCAGGCGGTGCACCCCGACGGTGAGGTCGCCGTCGCCCGGGCCGCGGCCGCCCGGGGCGTGGCGATGGGGTTGTCGTCCTTCGCCAGCAAGCCGATCGAGGAGGTCGTGGCGGCCAATCCGCAGACCTTCTTCCAGATGTACTGGGTCGGCTCCCGGGAGGAGATGGTCGCCCGGATGGAGCGGGCCCGGCGGGCCGGCGCAGTGGGCCTCATCGCCACGCTGGACTGGTCGTTCGCCTACGGCCGGGACTGGGGCAGCCCCTTCATCCCGGAGAAGATCAACCTCGAGGCCGCCCGGCGGTACGCGCCCCAGGTGCTGGTCAAGCCCCGCTGGCTCTACGACTTCGCCCGGACCGGCCGGATCCCGGACCTCACCGTGCCGAACATGGTGGCCGACCCCGGCGAGCCGGCACCCACCTTCTTCGGCGCCTACGGCATGTGGGCCCAGTCCCCGATGCCCTCCTGGGACGACGTCGCCTGGCTGCGCGAGCAGTGGGGCGGTGAGTTCCTGCTCAAGGGCGTCATGCGGGTCGACGACGCGCGGCGCGCGGTGGACGCCGGCTGCACGGCCATCTCGGTGTCCAACCACGGTGGCAACAACCTCGACGGCACCCCGGCCAGCATCCGGGCGCTGCCGGCGGTCGCCGAGGCGGTGGGCGACCAGCTCGAGGTGCTGCTGGACGGCGGCATCCGCCGCGGCGGCGACGTGGCCAAGGCACTCGCGCTGGGCGCGAAGGCGGTGATGATCGGCCGGGCCTACCTGTGGGGGCTGGCCGCCAACGGCCAGGCCGGGGTGGAGAACGTGCTGGACCTGCTGCGCGACGGGCTGGGCTCGGCGCTGGTCGGTCTGGGGCACGGCTCGATCGACCAGCTGAACCCGGCCGACCTGGTCATCCCCCCGGCGTTCGAACGGCACCTGGGCGACGAGGGGGCCGACGCGCCGCTCGCGGCCCGCTCGGCGGGCCGGGCCGCCCAGGCCTGAGCGGGCCCCGCGGGCCCGGCCGGTAGTTCGGCCAGGCGATTCCTGCCGCCCCCGATCAGCCGCGGAAGAACCGGCCGAGCAGGCCGCCCGCGCCGCCCAGGGTCCGCGCGGCCAGCTGCAGGAGAGGGCCGCCGGGGATGCCCGGTGCCGCTGACACGATCGGGGCCAGCCGCAGCAGCCCGGGCAGCTCCTGCACCCGCAGCCGCCGCTGGGCCACCGCCACCACCGGGTTGACCCGGCCCGACGCCGCCTCCAGCAGCAGGTCGGCCGGCGCCTGCACGGCCGTGCCCCGCACCCGGCCCGCCGCGACCCGCGCCACGGTCCAGCCGGCGCCGTCGGCGGCGAACGTCCAGCCGCCGTCGGGCGTGGCCAGCGTGGCGCCTCCGGTGATGCCGGACGCCGCGGCCAGCGCGCCGGTCACGTCCGCGAGCGCCGCCAGGCCGGACTGCAGCACCTCGGCCGGGACCGGCGGTGCGCCGACCGCGGCCAGGTCCAGGCCGTGCACGGCCAGCTCGTAGGCCTGCCCGAGGACGACGCTCAGCAGCGGCAGCCGGCCGATCGTGGAGACCGCCGGTGCGGCGTCGAGCTCGGCCGGCTCGTCGGCCAGGTACCGGACGGTGGCCTCCCGGTTCCGCTCCAGCGCCGCCAGCACCTCCGCCCGGGACGCGTCCCGGTGCGCGGCGGTGACCCGCGCGTTGACCGCGTCGACGTCCGGCGGGGCGCCGGTTCCGCCCGCCCGGGCGGAGGCGACCAGATCGGCCAGCGCGGTGTGCTCGGGCCAGACACCGAGGTGCACGCACACCTCCTGGGCCCGCCAGCCGGGCAGCCGGGTCGGCCGGCTCAGGTCGACTCCGGCGGCCTGCTGCAGGAAGGCGTCCCAGGCGGGCAGCACCCGCCGCCCGACCTCGTCGCGCCCGGCGTCGGCCATTCCGCGGTGTCGGTCCACCCCCGCCGCTTACCCGCTCCACCGGCCGGCATGTGCTCAGCGGGACGGCGCGCCCGCCAGCAGGACCGTGCCGTCCGCGTCGCGCAGCTGCACCTCGGCGATCTGGTCGGGGAACAGGTCCGTGCTGCCGGCCACTGCGGCGTCCCGGCCCGGGAGCACGTGCCAGGTCGCGACGCTCTGGGTGCTCCGGTCGGTGGCGGACACGACCACCAGCTGGTAGGTGTCGCCCGCACCCGCCTCGTAGGTACCCGCGGACGGCGGCCCGGAGTAGCGGCAGGTCATCGTGATCCGGGTCCCCCAGGCCACCCCCTGCAACCGCAGGTCGGCGTCCACCGGCACGTCGGCGACCTGGGTGAGGGTCACCGCCGTCCCCGCCGCCGCGGGCGCCGGCGCCCGGTCGGTGACGGCCACGGGGCCCGCCACCAGCCGGACGGCGGCCGCCACCGCGGCGACGGCACCGGCCAGCCGCCGGGTCGCCCGGCGGCGGCGGACGGCCGCCAGGATGCCCGCGAGCAGCGTGTCCGGCGGCGGCTCGGCGGCGGCCCCG
>JAICZD010000092.1 GCA_025933855.1 Modestobacter sp.
ACCTGGGGGGCCGGCTGGGCCGGCTACCAGTGGGGCTGGGCCGGCGCGGTCGTCGGCGGGCTCGTCATGGGGGCGATCGGCGGCCTGCTGCACGCGATCGCCACGGTCACCTTCGGGGTGGACCACGTGGTGTCCGGGGTGGCGGTCAACATCCTGGCCGGCGGGGTCGTGCGGTTCCTGTCCGAGGCGCTCTACCTGGACAACCCGGCCGGTGGCGGGGTCACCCAGTCACCGCCGCTGTCGTCCGGTCCGCCGTCCTTCTCGCTGCCGGTGCTCTCCTCCGGCCCCGACCTGCTCGGCGACCTGGAGCGGCGGCACTGGTTCCTGCTCTCCGACCTGGCCGGGCTGCTGCGCGGGCTGACCGCCGACGTCGGGGTGCTGACCGTCGTCGCCGTGCTGCTGGTCCCGGCCGCCTACCTGGTGCTGTGGCGCACCGCGTTCGGGTTGCGACTGCGCTCCTGCGGGGAGAACCCGGCGGCCGCGGACTCCCTGGGCGTGCCGGTCTACCGGCTCAAGTACATCGCCGTGGTGCTGTCGGGGGCGCTGGCCGGGCTGGGCGGGGTCTTCCTGGTCTTCATCGCCAACATCTACCGCGAGGGGCAGACCAACGGCCGTGGCTTCATCGGCCTGGCCGCGCTGATCTTCGGCAACTGGCGGCCCGGCGGGCTGGCCGCCGGCGCCGGGCTGTTCGGCTTCGCCGACGCCCTGCAGCTGCGCAGCCAGACCGCGGTGGTGGCGCTGCTGCTGCTGGTGGCGCTGCTGCTGGCCGGCGTCTCGGTGCACCAGGGGCTGCGTGGCAAGACCCTGCAGGCCGTGCTGGCCGCGGTGTTCGCCGCGGCGGCCCTGGTCGGCTTCCTGACCATCGACGAGCTGCCCGACGGCATCGTCTCCTTCACTCCGCACATCACCACGCTGCTGGTGCTGTCGCTGGCCTCCCAGCGGTTGCGGATGCCGAAAGCCGACGGGCTCGTGTACCGACGAGGAGAGCACTAGTGACCGAACCGCACAGCGTGGTGGCCGACGTGGACTGGGACCGGTTGCGGGCCGCCGCGCGCCAGGCGATGACCCACGCCTACGTGCCCTACTCGCACTTCCCGGTGGGGGTGGCCGGGCTGGTGGACGACGGCCGGTTGGTCACCGGCTGCAACGTGGAGAACGCCTCCTACGGGCTGGGCCTGTGCGCCGAGTGCGGCATGGTCAGCGATCTGGCCCGCAGCGGCGGTGGGCGGCTGGTGGCGGTCGCCTGCGTCGGTGGGGACGGCCGGCCGCTGATGCCGTGCGGCCGGTGCCGGCAGCTGCTGTGGGAGCACGGCGGCGCCCGGATGCTCCTGGAGACGGTGTCGCTGGGCATCGTGCCGATGACCGAGGTGCTGCCCGACGCCTTCGGCCCCGACGACCTGGTCGCCGCGGCGGCGCGCGGGGGCGACCAGGTGATCCCGTGACCCAGCCGTTCGACGCCATCGACGTCATCCGGGCCAAGCGGGACGGCCGGGTGTTGTCGGCCGACCAGATCAGGTGGGTGATCGGCGCGTACACCGCCGGGCAGGTGCCCGACGAGCAGATCAGCGCCCTGCTCATGGCGGTGTTCTTCCGCGGCCTGGACGGCGACGAGCTGGCGGCGTGGACCCGGGCGATGATCGACTCCGGCGTCCGCAAGGACCTGTCCGGGCTGGGCCGTCCCACCGCGGACAAGCACTCCACCGGCGGGGTCGGTGACAAGACCACGCTGCCGCTGGCGCCGCTGGTCGCCGCGTGCGGGGTCGCCGTTCCGCAGCTGTCCGGCCGGGGGCTCGGGCACACCGGCGGCACGCTGGACAAGATGGAGTCGATCCCGGGCTGGCGCGCCTCGCTGAGCGACACCGAGTACCTGCAGCAGCTGCACGAGGTGGGCGCGGTCATCTGCGCGGCCGGTCACGACCTCGCCCCGGCCGACAAGCTGCTGTACGCGCTGCGCGACGTCACCGGCACCGTGGAGTCCATTCCGCTGATCGCCAGCTCCATCATGAGCAAGAAGATCGCCGAGGGCGCCGGCGCGCTGGTGCTCGACGTCAAGACCGGGTCCGGTGCGTTCATGACCGATCCCGACCGGTCGCGGGAGCTGGCCCGCACGATGGTCGGGCTGGGCGAGGAGGCCGGCGTCCGCACCGTCGCCCTGGTCACCGCGATGGACCGGCCGCTGGGCCGGTCGGCCGGCAACGCCGTGGAGGTGGCCGAGTCGGTCCAGGTGCTCGCCGGCGGCGGGCCGGCCGACCTGGTCGAGCTGACCCTCGCACTGGCCCGGGAGATGCTCGCAGCCGCCGGGCGGGGGGACGTCGACCCCGCCGACGCGCTCGCGAACGGCCGGGCCATGGACGTGTGGCGGGCGATGGTGGCGGCCCAGGGCGGCGATCCGGACGCGCCCCTGCCGCAGCCCGCCGAGCGGCACGTGCTTCCGGCTCCGGCCTCCGGCACGCTCACCCGGCTGGACGCCTACGCCCTCGGCGTCGCCGCCTGGCGGCTGGGGGCCGGCCGGGCGCGCAAGGAGGATCCCGTCTCCGCCGCGGCCGGAGTGACCTGGACGGCGACGGTGGGGGAGCAGATCACCGCCGGCCAGCCGTTGCTGGAGCTGCAGACCGACGACACCGGCCGCATCCCGCGCGCGCTGGAGGCGCTGGAGGGGGCGATCGGCGTCGACACCGACGACACCCCACTGCCGCTCGTGCTCGACCGCATCACCGCCTGAGCGCCGTGGCGGCCGTCGTGTCGTGACGAGTGGGGCCCGGAGGGTCCCGCGAGGGCTGACGAAGCGGCTCGACCCAACCGAGGACGGCACGTGGCCGCGGTGCGACCCGGCAGGGTCGCGGTGTGATGCCCACAGGTGCGTGGAGCACACTGACCACCTGTGACCCGAACGCCCGCCGCGACCTCCCCCGGAGCAGTGCAGCCCGGACCCGTGCAGCCCGCGACCCCGCTGGACCCGGACGCCGCCATCTCCGTCCGCGGCCTGGTCAAGCGCTACGGCGACAGCGCGGCCGTCGACGGCCTGGACCTGGACATCCGGCGCGGGGAGATCTTCGCCCTGCTGGGGCCGAACGGGGCGGGCAAGACCACCACCGTGGAGATCCTCGAGGGCTACCGGGAACGGGACGGCGGGGACGTCCGGGTGCTCGGCGTCGACCCGGCCGACGGGGGGCGGCAGTGGAAGGCCGACCTGGGCATCGTGCTGCAGTCCGGCGCCGGGGACAGCCAGCTGACCTGCCTGGAGCTGCTGCGCGCCCAGGCCGCCTACTTCCCCGACCCCCGCGACCCGGCCGAGGTGCTCGACCTGGTCGGGCTGACCGAGAAGGCCGGCGCCCGCGGGCGCACCCTGTCCGGGGGCCAGCGGCGCCGGCTGGACGTGGCACTGGGCATCGTGGGTCGGCCCCGGCTGCTGTTCCTCGACGAGCCCACCACCGGTTTCGACCCGGAGGCACGCCGGCAGTTCTGGTCGCTGATCCGCTCGCTGCGCGACCTGGGGACGACGATGCTGCTCACCACCCACTACCTGGACGAGGCCGAGGAGCTGGCCGACCGGGTCGGCGTCATCGCCCGCGGGCGGCTGGTGGAGGTCGCCGTCCCGGCCGAGCTCGGCGGACGCGGACGGGCGCCCGCCGTCGTCAGCTGGACCGACAACGGCGTCCGGCGGACCGCGGAGACGGCGACGCCGACCGCGTTCGTGCGGGAGCTGTCCGGCAGCTTCCCCGGCGAGGTGCCCGACCTCGCGGTCGCCCGGCCCACGCTCGAGGACGTGTACCTGAGGATGATCGGGGAGTCGGCATGACCGCGACCACGGAACGCCGGCTGCCCCCGGTCGCCGCCGTCTGCCGGACGCGGGCCGGCGTGGAGCTCAAGGAGTTCTTCCGGCAGCGCGAGTCCGTCGTCTTCACCCTGATGTTCCCGGTCATCCTGCTGCTGGTCTTCGGCGCGGTGCTGGACTACGACCTGGGCAGCGGGGTCTCCTTCACCCAGTACTTCGTCGCCGGGGTGATCGCCGCCGGCATCCTGGGCGCCAGCCTGCAGAACATGGCGATCGGCATCGCCACCGAGCGCAGCGACGGCACCCTCAAGGGGCTGGCCGGCACGCCGATGCCGAAGAGCGCCTACTTCGTCGGCAAGGTCGTGCAGGTCCTCGTCGTCACCGTGGCGATCATCGTGATCCTGCTGGCGATCGGCGTCGCGATCTACGGGATCCACCTGCCCTCGGGCCGCGACTGGCTGACCTTCGCCTGGGTCGCAGCCCTGGGTTCGGCCGCCTGCACCCTGCTGGGCATCGCGGTGTCCAGCCTCGCCCGCAACGGGCGGTCGGCGTCGGCCACGGTCACCCCGATCGCGCTGGTGCTGGAGTTCATCTCCGGGGTCTTCTTCCAGTTCAGCCAGGTGCCGACCTGGCTGCAGACCATCGCGTCCTTCTTTCCGCTCAAGTGGATGGCGCAGGGGCTGCGGTCGGTCTTCCTGCCCGACGCCCTCGCGGCGGACGAGCCGGCCGGGTCCTGGGAGCTGGGCCGGGTCGCGCTGGTGCTCGGTATCTGGTGCATCGTGGGGCTGGCGCTGTGCGTCCGCACCTTCCGCTGGCAGGACCGCACCGACAGGTAGCCCGCCCCGGGACTTGAGCCCGAAAAAGTCCCGGTAACCTGCGGGGATGCCCGCCGCACCACTGAACGCCGAGTCACTGGCCCGAGCTCCCAAGGTGCTGCTGCACGACCACCTGGACGGCGGGCTGCGACCCGGCACGATCATCGAGCTGGCCGACGAGATCGGCTACCGCGGGCTCCCCACCAGCGATCCCGACGAGCTCGGCCACTGGTTCCGCGAGGCCGCCGACTCCGGCTCGCTGGAGCGCTACCTGCTCACCTTCGCCCACACCGTGGCGGTGATGCAGCGGCCGGAGGCGGTGCAGCGGGTGGCCCGGGAGTGCGCGCTCGACCTGGCCGCCGACGGCGTCGTCTACGCCGAGGTGCGGATGGCACCGGAACTGCTCACCGCGATGCCGCTGGACACCGCGGTGGAGGCGATGCTCGACGGGTACGCGCAGGGCAGCCGGGACGCCGCCGGCGCCGGCCGGCCGATCGTCGTCGGCACCCTGCTGTGCGCGATGCGGCAGGACGACCGGTGGGTGGAGGTCGCCGAGGCCGTCGTCCGGCACCGGGCCGCCGGCGTCGTCGGCTTCGACCTGGCCGGCCCCGAGGACGGCTTCCCGGCCGACCGCATCCCGGCGGCGATCGGGGTGCTGGACCGCGCCGGGGCGCACCGCACGGTCCACGCCGGTGAGGCCGCCGGCATCGAGTCGATCCGCGCGGCGCTGGACGGCGCCCGGGCCGAGCGGCTCGGCCACGGCGTCCGGATCGCCGACGAGGTACCCGTCGAGGGACCGCTCGGCCCGCTGGCCCGGCGGGTCCGGGACGAGCAGCTGGTGCTGGAGGTCGCGCCGGCGTCCAACGTGCAGACCGGCGGCTTCCCGTCGCTGGCCCGGCACCCGGTGGACCGGCTGCGGCGGGCGGGCTTCGCGATCACGGTGAACACCGACAACCGGCTGATGAGCGGGGTGTCGGCCAGCAGCCAGCTGCTCGAGGTCGCAGAGACGTTCGGCTGGGGCTGGGCCGAGGTGCAGGAGGTCACCGAACGCGCGCTGCGGGCCGGGTTCGCCGACCCGGCCGAGCGGGAGCGGCTGCTCAGCGACGTCGTCCGGCCCGGCTTCGCCGCCCTGCGGGGCTGACCACCGGCATGGACCTGCTCGGGTCGGGCGCCTACGGGCAGAGCTGGACGCAGGTCGGTGAGCTGGGGCTCGCCTTCGGCCTGTCCGCGCTGATCGGGCTGGAGCGCGAGATCCGGCAGAAGGCGGCCGGCCTGCGGACGCTCACCATCGTGGGGTTCGCCTCCGCGCTGTTCATGCTGATCAGCAAGTACGGCTTCTCGGACGTGTCCGGCCCGGGCATCAGCCAGGACCCCTCCCGGGTGGCCGCCCAGGTCGTCTCCGGGCTCGGCTTCATCGGTGGCGGGCTGGTCTTCGTGCGCCGAGACTCGGTGCGCGGCCTGACCACCGCCGCGGTCGTCTGGCTCACCGCGGCGGTGGGGATGGCGGCCGGCGCCGGGCTGCCGCTGCTGGCCGTGATCGTCACCTTCGGGCACTTCGTCATCGTCTTCCTCTTCACCCCGCTGGCCCGCCGGCTGTCGCAGCGCCTGCCGGGGGTCCACCAGGTCCAGCTCACCTACCGGGACGGCGAGGGGGTGCTGCGCCGCGCGTTGAACGTCTGCACGAGCCGGGGCTTCGTCGTCCGGGAGCTGTCGACGGCCTCGCCCGAGGAGGACCGCGCCCGGCACGAGGACGCGGTCCACGGCACGCGCCTGGTCGCGGTGCGGTTGACCGTCGAGGGCCGCGGCACGGCGACCGAGCTGGCCTCCTGGCTCGCCGAGGTGGACGGCGTCACGGCGGTCACCGCCGGGGACGTCGACGAGGAGGCCGACTGAAGAAGGACCCCCGTGCCCCCGGCCCACTCCCGGGGCCCGGCCCGAGCGTGCGAGGGTCGGGGAGGAGCGGGTCCTCCTACTCGTGGCGGGACCCTGCACGGGGGCCGTTCCTCCCCACCCCTCGCACGCTCGCGGCGGGACCCTGCACGGCGCCCCGGGGCTTGCCGCCACTCCTGAGTTCGCCTGGGCCGATGACCAAGGAGGGGCAGGTCACCCGGGCTCGGGAATGATCGGTGGCGCGGCGCTGCTAACCTGATCGTGCCGGTGAGTGCCGGCCATCCTCCCGGACGGTCCAGTCCGGGCACATGCGCATCCGTGCAGATCACGCGTCACAGCTGACGCCGCCGATCACCAGTGAGGGCGCCGGGCACACCGGCGACCAGCACCACCACGGGACGCGCGCCGATCTGTATCGGAGTTTCCGCTTGTCCTCGTTCGACTCTGTCGACGCCCAGTTCACCCCTGAGCACGCCCCCCTCGAGACCGTCGAGCCGGCCGCCCCCGCGGTCGAGACGGCCCCCGAGCCCACCGGTCCCTCGTTCGCCCAGCTGGGCCTGCCGCAGCAGCTGGTCACCGCACTGGAGCGCAAGGGCATCAGCCACCCGTTCGCCATCCAGACCGTCGCGCTGCCCGACGCCCTCGCCGGGCGGGACGTGCTGGGCAAGGCGGCCACCGGCTCGGGCAAGACCCTGGCCTTCGGCCTGCCGATGCTGGCCCGACTCGGTGCCGAGCCGCAGCACGGCCGGCGCGCACCCCGCGGGCTGGTCCTCGTGCCCACCCGCGAGCTCGCCCAGCAGGTCCACGACGCGCTGGCCCCGCTCGGCCAGTCGATCGGCGTCCAGCTGGCCGCCGTCTACGGCGGCGCCTCGATGTACCGCCAGGTCCAGCAGCTGCGACGCGGGGTCGACATCATCATCGCCACCCCCGGCCGGCTGCAGGACCTGATCAACCAGGGCGAGGCCTCGCTGGCCGACGTCAGCCTGTCCATCATCGACGAGGCCGACTTCATGTCCGACCTCGGCTTCCTGCCGGTGGTCAAGGAGCTGCTCGACCAGACCCGCCCCGACGCCCAGCGGATGCTGTTCTCAGCCACGCTGGACGGCGAGGTCGACAGCCTGGTCCGCCGCTACCTCAAGGACCCGGCCCGGCACTCGGTGGTCAGCGCCGCCGACGCCGCCCCGCCGGCCGAGCACCTGGCCTACAGCGTGTCCTTCCCGGACCGGCTGCGGGTCACCGAGCAGCTGGCCGCGCGCCCGGGCCGCACGATCATCTTCGTGCGCACCCAGCACGGCGCGGACCGGCTGGCCGACAACCTGCAGCAGGTCGGGATCAAGGCCGAGCCCATCCACGGTGGCCTGCCGCAGGCGGCCCGCCGCCGTGCGCTGGAGGCGTTCACCGACGCCCGCAGCCCGGTGCTCGTGGCCACCGACGTCGCCGCCCGCGGCATCCACGTGGACGACGTCTCGCTGGTGCTGCACTACGACCCGCCGGCAGACCACAAGACCTACCTGCACCGTTCCGGCCGCACGGCCCGGGCCGGCGCCGGTGGTGTGGTGGTCAGCCTGCTGCTGCCCGACCAGGTCGGTCAGGCAAAGCGCCGGTTCCGCCAGGCCGCCATCGACACCCCGGTCACCCGGATCCGTCCCGGTGACACTCCGATCAGCGACCTGGTCGCCACCGGGGTGCACGTGGAGCCGGTCCAGCGGCCGGTGCGCGAGTCGCGCCGCCCCGCGTCCTCCGGAGGCGGTGGCCGCCGCCCGCGCCGGGACGGCGACCGCCCCGGCGGCTTCGGCGGCCCCCGTCGCCCGTCCGGCGACCGCGATCGCACGTACGGAGACCGCCCCTCGGGCGAGCGTTCCTACGGCGACCGGGATCGTCCGGCCGGTGACCGCTCGTTCGGCGACCGCGATCGCACGTACGGAGGCCGCCCCTCGGGTGAGCGTTCCTACGGCGACCGGGATCGCACGCCGGGCGGGGACTCCCGGGACCGCCGTCCCGGCGGCTCCCGTGAGGGGCACCGCTCCGGCGGACGCCCGCCGCGTCCCGCCCGCTCGTACTGAAGAAGGACCCCGTTCTCCCCACGCTTCGCAAGCTCAGCGCGGGGCCCTGAACGGGGCCCTGAACACGGGCCTGAACGGGGCCTGGCACGGGCCTGAACGTGGCCCGACACGGGCCTGAACGGGGCCCGACACGGGCCTGACGGCCGGTTCCCGTACTGCGGGGGCCGGCCGTCGGTCGTTCCCGGGCGTCCGCAGCGCGACGTTGATCATCGGCACGTGGCTGCCCGCCGCGCCGGACGGGGAGACCACCCGGCGATGATCAACTGAAGGTCTGGGACGGCGGGTGATGGGGCCCTTCAGTCGCGGAAGATCACGGCGGTGCCGACCTGGGCGACCACCTCGTCCCAGGCGCCGGCCAGCACGGCGGCGTCCTCGGCCGGCAGTGACGCGGCCGGGTCCGCCTCGGCGCGGGCGACCGCCTGGCCCAGCGGTGTGCCGGCCGCCATCAGCTGCTCGACCCGGGTGAGCCCGGCGTACTCGGCGACGTCCCGCGCCCCCTCGACCGGCTGCAGCAGCGCCCGGTGCTGGACCAGCCCGCCGGCGCCACCGGCCACCTCGCCGAGCACTTCGGCCAGCTCGGTCAGGTCGTAGCGGTCCTGGTCGGCCGGCAGCGGGGGGACGTCGGTGGCGGCGACCTCGGCCCAGGACGCGATCTCGGTGAGGTCGTGCTCCTCGTTCCCGGCGCAGAACCGGGCCAGCGCCGCCGGGTCGGAAAAGAGGAAGACCTCGCCGTTGCGGCCGAGGAAGCGGGCCCGGTCCTCGACGTAGCAGCGCAGCGTCACCCCGGAGCCTGCCGGCACCACCAGTTCCACCGGCAGGATGCCGACGGTCTCCCAGAACTCCGCGGCCGCGGCGACGGCGGCCGGGCTGTCGGTGAGCCGGCTGCCGCGGATGGCACGGGTCCCGGCGGCGGACTCCGCCGGGGCGACGGCGGTGGAGCCGGCCGGGGGCCGCGGGGTGGCCGGTTGCCGGTCGTCGCCGTCCACGTCGACGAGCTCGATGTCCTCGTCGTCCTCGTCCTCGTCGTCGGAGGATGGGCCGCTGCGGGCCTCGGCCTCCTCGGCCGCGGAGGGGTAGTCCTCGACGGACACGGTGCCGGCGCCGGTCCAGTCGAGGTGCTCGTCGAGCTCCTCCACGACGTCCTCCCAGAGCTCGTCGACCGCCGTGCCCAGGGCCGCCCAGGTCTCCTCGCCGGCGCGGCCGACGAACGTGTCGATCCCCAGGCTCAGCGACGCGACCTCCGGGCGGCCCACCAGGTCGGCCACCGCCTCGAAGTCGGCCTCGTCGTCGTCATCGTCATCGTCATCGTCCCCCGATCCGGTGTCGCAGCACTCGGCCAGCCGGCCGACCATGTCGATCACGGCCGCGAGCTCGTCCACGGCCCAGCGATCGGGATTCTCGGCGACCACGTCGTAGACGCCGTCGAGGTCGTAGCGGTGGTCCTCGTCGGGGGTCAGGTCGCCGGCGCCGAGCGTGGCCACGACCGGCCAGACCGGGTGGTCGGCCAGGTCGTGGTCGGTGTTCACCCGGCAGAACGCGGCCAGCGCGGCGGGGGAGGGGAACAGGTGGACCACGGCGAGAGCGTCGCTGTCGTCGTCGTCGTCCCCGGTCGTGCTACCGAGGAACGCCTGCCACTCCTCGCCGTCCTCTTCCCACGGGGGCGCCCAGAGCGTGTAGCCCGTGCGGTCATCGAGGGTGAGTGCGATCGGAACGATGCTGGGCCGGGACACGGGACGATCCTGCCCGATCGTCCTGTGCGGGCGCTGCCGGGTTCTCGGGGCGCGGCGGGTCCTTCGTCAGACGCCGATCGGATGCCAGGGGAAGGACCCCCTCCTCCCCACCCTTCGCACGCTCAGGGGGGGACCCGGCAAACGGCGCTCCTGCAGGGGCCCGCCGCGAGCTTGCGAGTGGTGGGGGGCAGGAGGGTCCTTCGTCAGACGCCGATCGGATGCCAGACGGATTTGGTCTCGAGGAACGGGGTCATCCGGCCGAGGCCGGGGTCGGCCGTCCAGTCCGGCTCCTCGGCGGGAGCGCGCAGGACCCGCTTGATCGTGCCGGCCGCCGAGCGCTCCAGTTCCATCGCCAGCGGGCCGGCGGTGCCGGCCAGGTCGATGCCGTCGACGTCGGCGTGCTCGGCCAGCCACGGACCGATCTCCGCGGCGTCCCCGGTGAGCAGGTTGACCACCCCGGCGGGGACGTCGGAGGTGGCCAGCACCTCGCCGAGGGTCACCGCGGGCAGCGGCCGCTCCTTGGACGTGACGACGACCGCGGTGTTGCCGCCGGCCAGCACCGGCCCCAGCACGCTGACCAGGCCGAGCAGCGAGCTGCGCTGCGGGGCCAGGACGGCGACCACCCCGGTCGGCTCGGGCGTCGAGAACCCGAAGAACGGGCCGGCCACGGGGTTGCTGCTGCCCAGCACCGCGGCCAGCTTGTCGGTCCACCCGGCGTACCAGACCCACCGGTCGATGGCGGCGTCCACGGCGGCCCGGGCCTTCGCCGCCGACAGCCCCTCCCCGGCGGCGACCTCCTCGGTGAACTGGGCGGCGCGGCCCTCCATCACCTCGGCCACCCGGTAGAGCACCTGGCCCCGGTTGTAGGCGGTGGCGCCCGACCACTTGCCGAACGCATTCCGGGCGGCGACGACGGCGTCCCGGGCGTCCTTGCGCGAAGCGCGGGCGGCGT
>JAICZD010000155.1 GCA_025933855.1 Modestobacter sp.
GCCACCAGGTAGGTCTCGTCGTCCTCACTCAGGTGCGCGCCGGCCGGCAGCGCGACGTGCAGCTCACCGAAGGTGCGGCCCGACGCGCTGAGCGGGACGACGGCGAGGTCCTCCCAGCGGCCGGCGGACCAGTACGGCCGCATCAGCTCGAAGACCGGGTCGGTCAGCGACGCGGCGCGGAACCCGCGCAGCACCCTGATCCGCGGGCCCGCCGCCGACGCGGCGACCGTGGCCCCGACCAGGTCCGCCCAGCCGTTCGCCAGGGTCTGCGCCAGCGCCGCGCCGAAGCCGGGCGGCGCGCCGTCCCCCACGTGCGCGACCGGCGCCGGCGCCGTGTCGTCGGCCCAGGAGACGATCGAGCAGCCGACCGCCGGGGTGGTGGCCAGCACCCGGGCCACCACCTCCCGCATGGTGACCTCCATCGGCTGGTCGACCGTCATGCCGGCGGCGATCGCGGTGAAGGCGGTGATCCGGTCCTCCAGCCGCTGCAGCGACAGCACCCGGTCGGTGGCGTCGGTGACGATGTCCACCACGCCGACCACCTCGCCGTCGCGGAACAGCGGCGCGAAGACGACGTCCCAGTACGTCTCGATGCCCGGGATGGCGATGCGGTGCGCGGCCTGCCGCAGGATCCGCCCGGCCAGGGCGTTCTCGAACAGCGGGAGCACCGACTCCTCGTTGCCGGGGATCAGCTCGAAGATGTGCCGGCCGGGCGCGGTGTACTCGGGTCCGACGCCGAAGTAGTGCTCGTAGAAGCCCGTCCAGGTCTTGTTGCAGCGCTGCAGGCGTAGATCGGTGCCGAACACGGCGATGCCCATCGGCACCCGGTCGAAGAACAGGCCGAGCAGCTGGGCGTCCAGGCCGGCGTCGCTGACCGGCATCGGCTCGGCGACCGGGTGCAGCGGCATGGAGGTGCTGCGCAGCGAGGCCGGCAGGTCCGCGGTGCTCATCGGCCGTCCCTCGGGACCAGCCCCTCCTTGACCGCCCACATCGCCGCCTGGGTGCGGCTGGCCAGCCCCAGCTTGCCCAGGATGTTGGAGACGTGCGTGCGGGCGGTGCGCTCGGTGACGCCCAGGTGCCGGCCGATCTGCCGGTTGGTGCCCCCGGTCGCCACCAGCACGAGCACCTCCCGCTCCCGCGGGGTGAGCGCGTCGGCGGCGGACCGCGGAGCCCGCAGCGACGCGGTCAGCGCCCGGGCCGCGGCAGGGTCCAGGTGCACCTCCCCGGCGACGGCGGCCCGGATCGCGGCCGCCACCTCACCGGCGTCGGCGTCCTTGAGCAGGTAGCCGGTGGCGCCGGCCTCCAGCGCGGCGCGCACCTTCTCCTCCTCGACGAAGGAGGTCACCGCCACCACCTCGACCTCCGGCCAGCGACGCTTGACCTCCGCGGTGGCCGCGACGCCGTCCATCCGCGGCATCTGCAGGTCCATCAGCACGACGTCGGGCAGCGTGCCGGCCTTGTCCAGGACGGCGAGCTCGTCGAGCGCACGCCGGCCGTCGCCGGCCTCGCCGACCACCGTCAGGCCCGGTTCGGTGGCCAGGTAGGCGGCCAGCCCGGTGCGGACCACCTTGTGGTCGTCGACCAGGAAGACCCGCGCCGGGCCGGCCCCGCCCTCAGCTCGTCCCGGGTCCTGCACCACGACCGCCACCACCTCACCTCGATCATCGACTGGCGCATGATGCCCCAGCTCCCGGTGGGCGCCCACCCCGCGACCCGCGCGCCCGCCGCGAACCGGCCCGTCCGGGGGTGTTCTCGGGGCGGTCGGCTACGTCGTCCGGCCGACCGGTCCCCGGCCGGAGAGCCGGGCCGCGCCCGGCCCGACGGCCCAGGATCGGGGGCGCGGATCCCCCTAGCGTCGGGCCTGCCCGCAACCGGCGGGCCCCGAGCCCCGGAGGACCCCGATGGACGCCCCACTCCCCCACGACCTGGTCGACCGGATCGAGGCAGCCCTGGCGGCGACCGATCCGCTCGTCGCCGGGGTCGGCGCCGACCAGTGGACGTCGGCCACCCCCTGCCCCGACTGGGACGTCCGCACCCTGGTCAACCACCTCGTCGGCGGCCTGCGCATCTACGCCGCCGAGCTGACCGGCACCCCGCCGGGCCGCGCGCACGAGGACGACTGGCTCGGCGAGGACCCGGTGGGCGCCTACCGCGAGGCCGCCCGCGCCGTCCTGACCGCATGGCGCTCACCGGGCGCGCTGACGACCACCCTGTCGCTCTCCATCGGTGCCGTTCCGGCGCCGCTGGCCGCGGTCGTCGAACTCACCGAGATCGTCGTGCACGGCGCCGACCTGGCCGTCGCCACCGGTCAGGAGAGGAGCGTGGACCAGGCCCAGGCCGGGGCACTGCTCGAGCTGATGACGGGCATGGGGATCGACGCGTTCCGGGTTCCGGGGGTGTTCGGGCCGCCGCGGCCGGCGGCCGAGGGAGCACCCGCGCACCTGCGGCTGCTGGCGTTCCTCGGCCGGGAGGTGGCGGTCGGCGAGCCCGTGCTGCGCTGAGTGCACTCCGGCGACCTGACGGCCGGCCGCCGGGCCGCGTGCCCGCTGTCAGCCATCGCCGGGTTCGCCGCCGCGGCTGACCTCGGTGAGCCCGTCGACCAGCAGCACCCGGTGCAGCGGGTACATCTCGATCGGGTCGTCTTCCCCGTCGCCGCTGGTCACGGTGAGCCAGCCGGCCGGGCCGAAGCGCACCGTCCGGTTCGGCAGCTCCAGCCGGCCGGCGGGGTGCGCGTCGTCCAGCACGGTGACCGTGCCCTGGTACAGGTGCCGGTCGTTGAGGGTGGTGATGTCCATGACGGGACGTTAGTGCCGGCTCATTCAGCCCTCCCGCACCAGCACCGCGTCGATCAGGTGCGGGCCGGGTTCGGCGAGCGCCGCGGCGAACTGCTCGGCCAGCTCCTCGGCGGTGGTCGCCCGGGTGGCCGGCACACCCATCCCGGTGGCCAGCGCGACGAAGTCCAGGTCCGGTGAGCCCAGGTCGAGCAGCTGCCCGGCGCGGGGCCCGCCTTGGCCCGCCCCGACGTTGCGCAGCTCGCCGGCGAGGATCGCGTACACCCCGTTGTCGCAGATCACCGTGGTGACGTCCAGCTGCTCGCGGGCCTGGGTCCACAGCGCCTGGATGGTGTACATGGCGCTGCCGTCGGCCTGCAGGGCGATCACCGGCCGGTCCGGGCAGGCCACCGCGGCTCCGGTCGCCACCGGCAGGCCCCAGCCGATCGCCCCGCCGGTCAGGCTCAGCCAGTCGTGCGCGGCCGACCCCGCGGTGGCCGCGGGCAGGTGCGCGCCGGAGGTGATCGCCTCGTCGACGACGACCGCCCGCTCGGGCAGCAGCGCAGCGACCACGTCGGCCATCGCCCGCGGGGTCAGCCGGCCCCCCGGCAGCTGCGGGCGGCACGGCTCGGCCAGCTGCGGCTCGGCGTCCGGGGCGACGCGCTCGGCCAGGGACCGCAGCGCGCCGACGCCGTCCTCGCCCGGCCGGGCCAGCACGTGCACCGCGCACCCCGGCGGGAGCAGCCGCCCGGGCAGCTCCGGGTAGCCGAAGAAGGCCACCGGCTCCTTCGCCCCGACCAGCACCAGGTGCTTCGCGCCGGCCAGCTCGGCCATCGCCGCCTGCGGCGGATAGGGCAGTTTCAGGACGTCGGGCACCCCGGCGCCGCGCGCCATCCGGGTCGGGAACGTGGTCGCGATCAGCCGGGCGCCGGTGCCGGCGGCCACCTGCGCCGCGGCCAGCAGGCCGGGCTCGGTGAGCGCGTCGCCGCCGAGGAACAGCACCGTCGACCCGTCCAGCACGCCGCCGACCTCCTCGATCACCGACGGCGGCACGACGGCGGGCGGGCGGGGGGCCGGCACCGCGGCCACCTCGGCGCCCTCGGTCCACGAGACGTCGGCCGGCAGCACCAGGGTGGCCACCTGACCGGGCGCGACCCGGGCGGCGGCGACCGCCTCGGCGACGTCCTCCCCCACCGCGCCGGTGGCCAGCGACCGGCGCACCCAGCCGGACACCGCACCGGCGATGGCGTCGATGTCGGACTCCAGCGGGGCGTCGAGCCGCTTGTGCGCCAGCGCGTGGTCGCCGACCACGTTCACCACCGGCACCAGCGCCCGGCGGGCGTTGTGCAGGTTGGCCACGCCGTTGCCGAGCCCGGGCCCCAGGTGCAGCAGGGTGGCCGCCGGCCGGCCGGACATCCGCGCGTAGCCGTCCGCCGCGCCGGTGGCCACGCCCTCGAACAGGGTGAGGACCGCGCGCATCTCCGGCACGTCGTCCAGCGCGGCCACGAAGTGCATCTCCGAGGTGCCCGGATTGGCGAAGCACACGTCCACCCCACCGCCGACGAGGGTGCGGATGACTGCCTGGGCGCCGTTCACCTGGTCCTCCACCTCCGGCCCTCCGGTCAGGACCTCCCCGGCACTCTCGCACGGGCGGCCGGAGGCGGCAGGACGTCCGGTCGGGGCCCTGCGGCAGACTCGATCGCGCAGTGCCCCCACCCGATCGCCCCGAGGAGACCCGTGGCCACCAGCGAGCGACCGTCCACCCCCGCCACCGGGTCGGCCCGGCGCGCCGTCCCTCCGGCCTGGAGCGCGCTGGTCGGCCTCACCACCCTCGGCGTGCTGCTGCAGGGCCTGTGGGCCGGGCTCTTCCTGCGCCGCGGCGACAACGGCGGCTGGGTGGCGGTCCACCAGCACGGCGGCGAGGCGACCGTGCTGCTGGCGCTGCTGGCCACCGTGGCCGCCGCGGTGTGGCTGCGCCACCGCCGCGACCTGCTCGCCGGCACCGCGCTGCTGTTCGTGCTGCTGGTGGTGGAGTTGGGGCTGGGCTTCGCGGTCGAGGACTCCGGCGGCGCGGTCGCCGTCCACGTGCCGCTGGCGATGCTGATCATGGGTGTGGCGGTGTGGCTGCCGGTCGCCGCCCGCCGCCGCTGACGGCCCCGGGGAATCGGCCCGGTTCGGGGCACCCGACCCGGCCGGCCTCTGCACGCGTTCCTGCCACGTTGCCCGAGATGCAGCACGAGCAACGCGACCGAAGGGCGTGCAGGGCGGTCCGGCGTCTCGTTCAGAAGGTGAGCACGAGGCGGCCGCGCACGCCGCCGGCCTCCAGTCGGCGGTGCGCCTCGGCCGCCCGGTCCGCCGGATAGGTCGCCGCCACCCGCAGGGTGAGCTCGCCCTGCTCGACCTGCTCGCGCAGCCGGTCCAGCCGCTCCTGCTCCTCGGCGTACCGCCGGACCAGCACCGGGCTCACCCGCAGGCCCCGCTGCCCGTCGCCGCGGTAACCGCGCACCGTGGTGACCGCACCCCCGTCGCGGACCGCCGGGAGCACGGCCGCGTCCTGCACCGACCCGTCGGCCAGCCCGTCGACGCCGTCGGGGAACCGCTCCCGGATCCGGGCGGCGACGCCGTCCCCACGGCGCACCACCACGTCGGCACCGAGCTCGCGGACCAGTTCCTCGTCGGCCTCCGACGCGTCGGCGACGACGGTGATCCCCTCCGTCCGGGCCAGCTGGACGACGTAGCCGCCGAACGCGCCCGCGGCTCCGGTGACGGCCAGCACCTGGCCCGGTCGCAACGCCATCAGGTCCAGCGCCAGCCGGGCGGTGAGGCCGTTCATCGGCAGGGTCGCCGCCTCGACGGCAGTGGCCCCGGCCGGAGCGCGCGCCACCGAGCGGGCCGGCAGCACGATGTCCTCCCGGTAGCCGCCGTGCGCGCCGCTGGGCAGCACGATGCCGATCACCGGGTCCCCGATCCGCAGGTCGGTCTGCGCGCCCTCACCGATCTCGGCCAGCACCCCGGCTACGTCCATGCCCGGGACGTACGGGAACTTCTTGACCTGGTCCCGGCCGGCGTAGGTGCCGTTGCGGGCGTAGGTGTCGGTCGGGTTCACCGCCGCCGCGGACACCCGCACCCGGACCTGGCCGGCGCCCAGCGGCTCGGCCGGGACGTCGAGCAGGGACAGGGCCTCGGGGCCGCCGAACGCGGTCACTCCAGCTGCTCTCATGCCTCCTGCCTACCCGCCGCCGGGAACCCCGGTACACGGCGGGCCCGCCCGGAACAGGCCCCGGAGCACGCACAGCGGACACGCGATGGTCGTTCCGGCCCGCCGCCGCGCGTCCCACCCGCGGGCCGGGCAGGGTGTCGGCGTGGGCGAACAGGAGCTGCGCCGTGCCGTGGACTGGACTGTGGAGGACACCCCCCGCGCCCGGATCCTCACCCAGCGACTGGGCGCGGCCCTGCACGTGGTCTCCACGGTGGTCACCTTCGGCGCCGATGCGACCAGCGGCGCACGGCCCCCGACCTGGACGGTTCCGGCCGATCCGGACGAGTTCGTGGACATCGGCGTCGTCCGGCTCCGGGGCCGGGCCGGCTGGTTGCCCCCGGCCTCGTCGCACCTGGTCGGGGCGAGCCGACGCGCGGTCTGGATCACCCCCGGCCGCAGCCAGCGGCCGACGCACCGTGTGCCGGTGGAGTCCCTGCGCGTCCAATCCGCGCGGCCGGCCGGTGGCGCCGGGCGACCCCGGTACGCCGGCGCATCCTGGACCCTGACGCTCACCGACGGCACGGACCGCACCGAGCTCGACGGTGCCTGGCTCGCGCTCGCGTGGATCGGTTCCCTGGCCGGCTGGCCCGAGCCGCCGCCGTCCGGAGCGGGCTGACGATCAGCCGGGCGGCGCCGAGGGCCAGGACTGGAAGAGCCGGCCCAGGGTGCGGTCCGGTGAGCGGTACTCGACCGGGGCGCCCCGGCGCAGGGTCAGGGTCACCACGTCCTCGTGGCCCGCACGGCGGACGGCGACCCTGCGCACCTGGTCGCGCGCCGTCCGCCGGGCTCCGGGGGCCGCCGCGGCATGCTCGACGGAGGTGACGGCGGGCGGCGGCCGGTGCGCCGCCCGCCGGCGTGCGGCGCCGACCCCGAACCCGGCGAGCACGCTGACGCTCGCGGCCAGCAGTCCGTAGGACAGCCACGGCGCGGCGGGCACCAGCAGTGCCCCGGCGGCCGCGGCGGCGAACAGCCCGACCACCGCGACCATCGCCCCGATCAGCCGCCGGAGCCGCCGGCGGGTGGCCTCAGCGGTGCGGACCGGCGCGGGCACGGCACACCAGCCGTCGTCGTAGACCGACAGCACCCACCACGCCCCCGCCGCGTCGCGGGCCGACACCCATCCCCGGCGGCTCACCGCTTGAGCGCGTACTCCCGGAGCAGCCCCCGGCTGATGATCGTCTTCTGGATCTCGCTGGTGCCCTCACCGATCAGCAGGAACGGCGCCTCGCGCATCAGCCGCTCGATCTCGTACTCCTTGGAGTAGCCGTAGCCGCCGTGGATGCGGAAGGAGTCCTGGGTGACCTCGCTGGCGAACTCGCTGGCCAGCAGTTTCGCCATGCCCGCCTCGACGTCGTTGCGCTCCCCGGAGTCCTTCATCCGGGCGGCCCGCACCATCATCGTGTGGGCGGCCTCGACCTTGGTGCCCATCTCGGCCAGCTTGAAGGCGATCGCCTGGTGCTCGGCGATCGGCTTGCCGAAGGTCGTCCGCTGCTGGGCGTAGTCGATCGCCAGCTCGAAGGCCCGGATCGCGACCCCGCAGCCGCGGGCGGCGACGTTGACCCGGCCGACCTCGACGCCGTCCATCATCTGGTAGAAGCC